>CAIUQV010000338.1 GCA_903901375.1 uncultured Ignavibacteriota bacterium | reverse complement strand
ATGGACGGGGACGGTCCGACGGTTACGGACATAGACGGGAACGTATATCATACAGTGCTGATCGGCACACAGACCTGGATGTTGGAGAACCTTAGGACAAGCCGGTTCAGGAACGGCGAACAGATTGTAAGCAGCTGGTTTTATAACAACGATTCGTCCAACGGGGCTGTTTACGGCAGGCTGTATGACTGGTATGCAGCAACAGACGCGCGGGTATTGGCGCCCGCCGGCTGGCATGTGCCGACAGACGCCGAATGGTCACAATTAACCAATTATTTAGGCGGGGAACAGGCAGCCGGGGGAAAATTAAAAGCCGTGACCTTATGGAATCTTCCCAATACAGGCGCGACGAACGAAAGCGGATTTACGGCGTTTCCGGGAGGTAGCCTTTACAGCAACGGGTATGTCTTCTTTGGGGTTAACAGTTACTTCTGGACATCATCGGCATACTCCAGCGGCACCACGTGGTATCGCAGCTTGTATTACTACGGTTCGAACGTTACACGTTACCACAGCTCCAGAAGCACCGGATTTTCCGTCCGCTGCGTCATGGACAATTGATGTTTTTTTGTTTTGGACTTACAGATTAAACCGTTGTGGCAATATGCCGGATGCTTTTTTCAGAAAAGAATTATCAAGTATTTATAAAAAGCACAGCAAAATCAAAACACGGTGATAAGAATAAACGAAAATATATTTCATAAACCAAAAATAGAAAGAAATGAAGAAAACAAATTTTGTTCTTGTACTGCTTTCGGTTGCAATTATGTCGGCAGTGGTTTTCGTGGTTTTAAAAACCGTGCGTGATAAATCTTTTTCTGAAGAAACGGAAAAGAAAACCTGTTCAACAGGAGATAAAGACGATCCCGAAGCGAGGATGAATCAGGAATTTTTAATGCTTCGTGATATCAGCACAAACAAAATCCCCGATAACATTCTAAACCTCGAGCAGGTCTTTGCTTCCCGACTTCCGAAAATAACTGATAATGATAATCCTAATTCGCTTGTATGGGTCGAAAGAGGCCCTAATAATGTCGGGGGAAGAACAAGAGTTCTTGCAGCGGATATCAGCAATCCAAACATCTTTCTCGCAGGTGGAATATCAGGAGGTATGTGGAGGTCAACTAATGCAGGTGGTAACTGGACTATTACTACGACAAACCTTCAGTTGCATTCGGCTACCTGCATTTCACAGGATAAAAGAACCGGACACACCTCAAATTGGTATGTAGGCACAGGCGAAAGGAAAGGAAATTCTGCTGGTCAATTTGGTGAACCAGGAGCATTTGCAGGAAATGGTGTTTATAAATCAACAGATAATGGAATTAGCTGGATTCTCTTGCCTTCCACTTCTGGAATTCCTCCGGGTAGTTTTTCCTCCGACTGGCAGTATGTATGGAATGTCGCGGCCGATCCCTCAAACACTGCTCAGGATGAAGTTTATGCAGCAACTATCGGCTCCATTTACAGAAGTACAAACGGTGGGAATAACTGGGTTCAGGTATTGGGGAGCTCAACTACAAGGTCAGTTTTTACAGATATTACAGTCACTTCGGGCGGTGTTGTGTATGCAGCAGGCAGTTTTATTGCAGGCGGTCCTATGAACGGCATTTGGAGAACAAGCGATGGTATAAACTGGACTGATATAACACCGGTTTCGGGTTTTCCGTCTGCTTATGAAAGAATAGTAATTACACACGCTCCTTCAAATTCCAACATAATATACATTGCTGTTCAAGGCGTTCCTGCTGGAGAACCGAATTCTGTAAATAAACATCAATTATGGAAATATATTTACATCAGTGGAAATGGTACTGGCACAGGAGGTATCTGGGAAAATCGCGGGTCTAACCTGCCTATGCCGGGACAAAATAATTACGGTAATTACAACGAACCATTCGACACACAGGGAGGTTATGATTTATTTCTTACGGTGAAACCTGATAATGAAAATTATGTTATACTCAATGCGGTTAATATGTACCGTTCTACCGATGGATTTGCTACTTCTACAAATGCAAAAAGAATCGGTGGGTATCAACCGGCTGAAAAAAATGGTACTTATCCTAATCATCATGCCGATATTCATTCGGGCTTTTTTAAACCGGGAAGCACGGTCGAATTTATTTCCGGTCACGACGGTGGGATTTCCAGAACAGCAGATATTACAACTAATACAACTACAAACAATCCTGTATCCTGGCAGTCTCTTAACAACGGATATAACGTCACCCAGTTTTACGGAATTTCAATAGCACCTGAATCTGGCAGCAACAACCTTGCAGGCGGTTTTCAGGATAATGGTACTTTTTTTACTCCGTCCGGCTTATTGTCATTTCCCTGGAAGGCTATTAACAGCGGAGACGGTGGATTTTGTACCTTTCCTCCTGCTTCAGACATGCGCATTTACACCTCGTCTCAGGAAGGAGGTCTCGAAAGAGTTAATATGACAGACAGCTCAACATCGGATATTAAACCTTCAGGCGCTACCAAACCATTGTTTATTAACCCGAATGCCCTCGATCCTAATAATTCTTCCCTGTTCTATATCGGAGGCGGTAACTCTCCTTCAACAACAGGAATCTGGAGAAACACTAACATTAAAAACGCGGATACGGTTTCCGGATGGTCTTACTTAACGGGAACAGACTTTGGCTCTACTTCTGCACAGGTAAGTGCTATAGGGATTTCAAGGTCGAACAGTACAAACGTTATTTATTATGGTTCTGATGAAGGGCATATCAGAAAAATTACAAGCGCTGACGGCACTCCGGTTGTGAGCAATAATCTAAACACAGGACTACCCGTTGGCTATGTTTCCTGTATCGCCGTCGATCCTGCAAACTCTGAAAAAGCACTATTGGTCTTCAGTAACTACAACATACATAGTTTGTGGTACACCGAAAACGGCGGCGGCAACTGGACTTCTGTCGAGGGTAATCTTTATGGTGCTAATGGTCCTTCAATCAGATGGGCTGAAATATTTTATATAAACTCAACTCTTCAGGTTGTTATTGCGACGTCAACCGGAATTTATTACACAAACACACTGAACGGTTCTAGTACCGTATGGACCCAGGAAGCCGTTTCGTCAATAGGCAATGTTGTATGCGTGCATATGGATTTTCGCTCTTCAGACAACACACTTGTGGTGGGTACTCATGGCAGAGGTGCTTTCCAGACACATATTACAGAACCGATTTCTGTTCAGTTAATTTCTTCTGAAATTCCTGATAAGTTTTTACTGCATCAGAATTATCCTAATCCTTTTAATCCTGTTACAAGAATTTCTTTCAGTCTTCCGTTTAAATCAACCGTGTCCCTGAAAGTATTTGATGCAGCCGGAAAGGAAGTGAAACGGCTGATTAACAGTGAATTTAAAAACGCAGGCTCTTATAGCATAAATTTTGACGCGGGCAGCCTGCCAAGCGGGGTCTATTTCTGTCAGCTTAATTCAGAAAAATATAAAGCAGTTATAAAAATGATGTTGATAAAATAATATTATATAACAAAGTTAATTTTATATTTTAAACCTAAATAATGCATTTATGAAAAAATATATTTATGCGGTAATTTTATTGTCGGTATTTTATTTAAAAGTATACTCTCAGCAGAATAAAAGTGACAATGCTGACCAGAGATTGTTTAAAAATCCTGTGTCTGCTCCATTCGTTTCCGAATGGGATAAAGTACCCGACGCTGTTAAAAACAAAAACTCGTTTAAAAGGTTTGAATGGTTCTATAGGTCAAGACTCGATTTGAAAGGTGATTTCCCTAAAGAGTTCATAGAACAGCAGAAACAGGCTGAACTGCGGAAAGTAAACAATAAGGATAAGAATAATAACTGGACTAACATTGGTCCTCTCGGTGTGGATATGTCAACAAGCCGCCCTGCACACTGGGGCGTTAACAGCGGCAGAATCCGCGGTCTTGCAATTCATCCAACAAACCCTGACATTGTTTATGCAGGTGCCGCCGCGGGTGGTATTTGGAAAACAACGAACGGCGGTCTCAACTGGATTGATAAAAGCGGTGAACTTAACCTTATTACTTTCGGAGCAATTGCAATTGATCAGTTAAACCCTAACGTGATCTATGCAGGTACTGGTGAAGCCCGATTTAATTTCAGTATGACTACTTTCGAGGGCGACGGATTGTATAAATCTGTAAATGGTGGTGAAACATGGACTAAAATTACAAACGGCTTTGGTTCAAAAACCCAGTTTGCAGATATCGTTGTATCTCCTGTTAATTCAAATATTCTGCTTGCTGCAATCGGTATGGGAAACTGGACAAGCCAGAATCCTGATAACGTTGGCTTATGGAGAAGCTCCGATGCTGGAATAACCTGGACAAGAATTCTCGACTATACAGGTGCATTCGATGTTGCATTCCACCCAACGGACGGAAATATTGCTTATGCATCTTTTGGTAATAATACCGAATTAGGTTTTATGATTTCAACTAATGCTGGTTTAAACTGGACGTCAAGCAATACTGGGCTTCCAACTGCCGATTTAAGGTCTAGAATACAGTTCGATATTTCTAAGAATAATCCTTCAGTTCTTTATTCTATAATTTTCAATTCTTCTGCCATCTCAGGCGGTATGAAAACCTGTGCATATAAATCTACAAACAGTGGTGTAAGCTGGTCACAGATCTCCAGTGGAGAAAATATTGCAGGTTCTTACAACGGAACTACTGTCGATGATCAGGGCGGGTATGACCTTTGTATAGCAGTACATCCCGATAACCCCTTGGTCGCTTTCTTCGGAAACGTTGAATTAAGTAAAACTACAGACGGCTCGGCGATAAACTTTATCAGAAATCCCGCCGGTTATTACGGCGGTATAAATGCCTGGGACGGATGGACGCATACTGACGTTCATATAATAAAGTTTGCACCTTCGAATTCAAACGTTATGTACGTTGGCTGTGACGGTGGTGTCTATAAATCAACAAATGGCGGTGCAAGTTTCTTCCACGTGAATAATGGTATAAACTCTATACAGTTTTACCGTCTTGCTTCGCATCCAACAAATCAGAATATATTATATGGCGGTGCACAGGATAACGGTAATTTTAGAACTGTGAATAAAGGTGTGTCAAACTGGATATTCGCAACAACAGGTGATGGTATGGAGTGCTTTGTGGATTATTCAAATCCCGATAGGGCATATATGAGTACACAAAACGGTTCACTGAAAAGAACTACAAACGGCGGTACTACCTGGAGTAGTCTTATATCAGATTATAGCAATACTGCCTGGACTGCGCCTTTTTGGCAGCATCCGTCCAATCCTGAAAAACTCTATGCTGCACTCGACAGAAGGATTTATATGTCAACAAATACAGGAAATAACTGGAGCGACATTTCGGGCGAGATTGCAACTTCAAACATCATTACTTCTGCTGCACAGTCATCTGCAAACACAAACAATATGATGGTCGTGCTCAGCAATTATACTCTCTATCCAAAGGTATTTGTTTCAACTAATGAAGGAGTTGATTTCTCGGACGTATCGTCAAACATTACAGGCTCGGGTTTTTCGAATGCTCTGATACAGAGGGTGAATGCAGACCCTTTGAACGGAAATACTTTTTATGTCGCACGAGCTTCTTATGCAGACGGACAGGTTTTAAAGACTACTAATCTTGGTACTAACTGGACGGATATAAGCTCAGACCTCCCTAAAATTTCAACGAACGTTATATTCGCAGACCCGTCAAATGCAGGACAGATTTATGCAGGAAATGATTTCGGAGTTTACAGGTCACTTAACAGCGGTGCCAATTGGGTAAAACTTGGTAACGGATTTCCTTTCGTACCAGTCCTTAGTTTTAGTTTCTTCAGCAATGGTAGTTCAAGGTATCTGAGAGCAGGAACTCACGGCAGGGGAGCTTATGAACTTGATATCAGCGGCACTGTCGGAATTCAAAGCAATAACGAAGAAATATCAAATGAATATATTCTCTCGCAGAATTATCCTAACCCGTTTAATCCAACGACAAACATAAAGTTTACTATACCCCAGGTGTCATCCTCGCATGTTCCTGGCGGGAATCTCGTACAATTAAAAGTTTATGATATTACGGGACGTGAAGTGCAGACATTAGTTAATGAGAAACTGCAATCCGGAACCTACGAATCATCATTCGATGGTTCACAATTTACGAGCGGAATCTACTTTTATAAATTAACAACCAATGGATTTTCTCAAACAAATAAAATGATTCTTCTAAAATAATAAATTACTTTTCATAACTAAAAAAAGCGGTCTTCTTAAGACCGCTTTTTGTTTCTCGCAAAATTTTTATCTTGACAATTAGTTTTAAAATAATTATCTTGAAATTACTAATAAATGGCATTTATTCAAAATCATGCCGTTTATAATTT
>CAIUQV010000337.1 GCA_903901375.1 uncultured Ignavibacteriota bacterium | reverse complement strand
TGCGGGAGTAACTCAGTTGGTAGAGTCACAGCCTTCCAAGCTGTTGGTCGCGGGTTCGAGTCCCGTCTCCCGCTCAGAGAGTTGCTGATGTAGCTCAGTTGGTAGAGCACTTCCTTGGTAAGGAAGAGGTCACCGGTTCAATCCCGGTCATCAGCTCTAGCTTGAAAAATGTAGACTGCAAACTTGACAAATCAAGCTAAATATCCGTTAGTTCTTTTTAATATGAATTATTATACGAGTGTAGCTCAATTGGTAGAGTTCCGGTCTCCAAAACCGTAGGTTGGGGGTTCGAGTCCCTCCACTCGTGCAAAGAGTAAAATCAAACACATATGAGAGATAAAATATTAAATTTTTTCACAGACATCTACAAGGAAATGCAGAAAGTCTCGTGGCCTAAGAAAGAAGAAATGAGAGATTATACAAAGGTTGTTGTAGTAACAATGTTTGTATTCGCCATTTTTGTTTATGTAGTGGATAAAGGTATCAGTGAATTACTGAAAATATTATTTTAAATAATTTATGACAGATACTGAAAATACAAATATTGAAGATGTGAACGAAGAATCCGTTAATGAAAAGGTGTTATCGGGTGATGATCAGTCTGCAGATTTACCAGAAATTCCAAACGAAGACAATGCTGATTCTGATATCTATAAATGGTATGCAATAAGAGTTGTTGCAGGACATGAGAATAAAGTGAAAATTTATCTCGATAACCAGATTAGGGAAGAGGGTCTGGAAAATTATATTAAGACCGTAATGATTCCTCTTGAAAAAGTTTTCGAAGTAAAGAACGGAAAAAAGAAAATCAAGTATAAGAACTTTTTCCCGGGTTATATTCTTTTGGAAGCATATCTTAATGATAATATAAAAAGAACACTTGCAAAAGTTCCGAGTGTCATGGGTGTGGTTGGTGCAAAGAATATTAAAGGACAGAGACTTGAACCAGTTCCTTTAAAAGATTCAGAGATTAAAAGAATTAAAGCTGTACTGAACGATGAGAATCTTACCGAAAAGATTGACCTTAAATTAGCAGACGGTGATTCTGTTAAAGTTACAAACGGTCCGTTCAACAACTTTAACGGTGTAGTGCTTGAAATTAATACTGAGAAGATGAAGGTTAAAGTTATGGTTAGTATTTTCGGAAGAAAGACTCCTATCGAGTTGGAATTTAATCAAATAGAGAAATTAAAATAAACATTTTTTAAATATATAATATCATGGCCAAAAAAGTAGTAGGATTCATCAAGTTACAAATTCCGGCAGGGCAGGCAACTATGGCCCCTCCCGTTGGACCGGCATTAGGGCAAAGAGGTGTTAACGGAATGGAATTCTGTAAACAATTTAATGCTAGAACCCAGGATAAAAAGGGTTTAATAATTCCGGTTGTTATTACAGTTTATTCGGATAAATCATTTACATTTATAACCAAGACTCCTCCGGCAGCAGTATTGCTTCTTAGAGCTGCAGGTCTGGAAAAAGGTTCTGGTGTCCCGAATAAAACTAAAGTAGGTAAAGTCACCGTTAAGCAGGTTAAAGAAATTGCTGAAACAAAAATGGTAGATTTGAATGCAAGAGACGTTGAGCATGCGATGAGCATGGTTAAAGGTACTGCAAGAAGTATGGGAATAACCGTAGAATAATTAACGAAATTAAATTGTTTGTAGAAAATGAAACTAACAAAGAAACAAAAAGAAATAAGTAAATCATTCGATTCAAAGAAAGAATATAAAATAGCAGAATCAGTTTCAATCGTAAAGAAGTATGCTAAATCAAAGTTTGATGAGTCTGTTGATATTGCAATGAATTTAGGAGTTGATCCTAAACATGCTGACCAGGTAGTTCGTGGTACTGTTGCACTTCCAAACGGAACCGGTAAAACAGTAAGGGTACTTGTTATTGCCAAACCCGATAAACAACAGGAAGCAATAGACGCAGGTGCTGAACATGTCGGATTTGAAGATTATTTAAAGAAAATACAGGACGGCTGGACAGATATTGACGTTATAATAGCTACACCGGATTCTATGGCTGAACTCGGTAAATTAGGAAAGATACTCGGACCAAGAGGTCTGATGCCTAATCCTAAAAGCGGAACTGTAACTCCTAATGTAGGTCAGGCTGTTAAAGAAGTAAAAGCAGGTAAGATTGATTTCAGGGTGGATAAAAACGGAACAGTTCATTCCGCGATCGGTAAAGCTTCGTTTGATGAGAAAATGCTCGTAGAGAATATTTCTGCTTTTATTGCAATGATAATAAAGTTAAAACCCGCAGCTGCGAAAGGTGTGTACATTAAAGGTATTACACTTTCAAGTACTATGGGGCCAGGCATTAAAATAGATAAATCATTGTCTGACCTTAAAGTTGCGGTATAAAAAAGTTTACGCACTCAATACATATAATACATATTCCGGGATTGTGATAACCGGGTATGGCTTCAAAATGTTTTATAATTTTTAACAATTTGTATGGAAAAAAGTAAAAAGAATGAGATAATTGCTGAGATTAAGGAAATGATGAACAATTCACCAGCTATCTATTTAATTGATTTTGCCGGAATGACTGTTGCGGATGTTAATAATCTCCGCGGAGAATTCTATAAGGCAGAGATTAAATACAAAGTCGTAAAGAATACTTTTGCTGTCAGAGCCTTAAAGGAAAGCGATCAGTATTCGGGTTTTGTTGATAATCTTTCAGGTCATTTAAAAGGAAATACAGGTATTGTTTTTTCCGGAAGCGATCCGATTGCACCCGCAAAAATTCTAAAGAAAGTAACTGAAAAAGTTGATAAACCTAAATTTAAAGCAGCTATTGTAGATGGATTATACTATGGCAGCGATAAGATGGATTTACTTGCTTCATTACTGTCTAAAGAAGAAATTATTGCAGGTATATTATCAAGCCTCGATTCACCGGTTTCGGGTATCGTCGGTTCAATCAATGCGGTCGTAAGAGATCTCGCAAGTATCATTGAAGAAGCAGCTAAAAAAAGAGCAGCTTAGTTATAAGTAATTTTTTAAATTAAATTTTAATTATTAAAGGAAATAAAAATGTCAGTAGTAGAAGAATTATTAGAAAAAATATCAAACTTAACTTTAACTGAAGCTTCAGAATTAAAGAAAGCTTTGGAAGATAAATTCGGCGTTACAGCAGCTGCACCTGTTATGATGGCAGCAGCTTCAGCTCCGGCCGCTTCACAGGAAGAAGAAAAAACTGAATTTACAGTTGTTTTAGCCGAAGTCGGTGCAGATAAAATTAAAGTTATCAAAGCAGTTAAAACTGCAACAGGTTTAGGTTTAACCGAAGCTAAAGCATTAGTTGAAGGTGCACCAAAACCAGTAAAAGAGAATATGCCAAAAGCTGATGCTGAGAAACTGAAAGCAGAATTAGAAGCAGTTGGCGCAAAGGTTGAAATTAAATAAAGCTATTAATATCATAAATATTGAAAGTAATCGGTTTGAGGATGAGTGATCATCCTTAAACCTTATTACTTTTATTTTGTTTTATATTTTATATATAATTAAATAAGAATAAATGGAATTAAAAGGTGTTTTAGCAGGATTAAAACCC
>CAIUQV010000336.1 GCA_903901375.1 uncultured Ignavibacteriota bacterium | reverse complement strand
CGTCCGCAAAAAATGGGGAACCGGTTCAATACTATTTTGGATGTATTTAAACTGCTTCCGGATTTAGGGAAAGCGGGGAAAATCAAATAAAGTGTTTACGGCTTGGTCCCTGCCCATATAAATTTTTCGCGAAATCGCTACGCGAGTGGAAAAGGGGAGAGTTCGCTCCCAAAGTGGAGAGTCTGTTTGAAAACGATAATTTTCGGACAAATGATAAAATAATGTCACTCCTGCGGAGTTCAAAACGCATTGGAATTCTACTTTCTAAAATAATATCAACCCTCTGGGTTTTCTCTTCAAGTGTTCTTGCACAGCCTCGCGGTCGCAGGTTTTACAATAATGAAAACGAATACCTAACAACAAACATCCCGCTACGGGCAAATACTATTCCTGATTCTTTCATTTTTCCACAAAACTGTGAAAAATGAGAAATTTTGAGCTTTTATTGCGTTTATTGGCTCCGAATAAGCATATATTAGAGTTTCATATGCATATATTAGAGTTTCATAAGCATATATTAGAGTTTCATAAGCATATATTAGAGTTTCATAAGCATATATTAGAGTTTCATATGTATATATAGGAATCTGTTTTGAGTGTAAAAATAAAAGGCATGAAGGTATTTAAACCTTAGATTCATTTGTAAGAAGCGAGTCCTTCTCCATACTTTCATCCTGTTTAATGTTTCTGCCATAAACAAAAGTGTCTGGAACATCTTCCGTTTCATCGGATTGCTGTCCCTGACATTTATTATAACTTCAAATAATCAGAATATAAATGAATGTCCGTAAATTTACTTTATACGTTTTGAGTTCTAACTAATATTTTCTAAGTCGGATTTGAGGTTGATGTTTTTCAGGATGCCTTCGTCATCGACTTTTACAAAAATGACGGGGAGGTTTGAGTTTTGGATGATGGTTTTGAAATTATCATTGCCGCTGCTATTTAAGGCGAAGTCAAAAAGAGATTTCGGAATGATGATGGGATGACCTGATTGATTTTTGAAACGGGGTTTTATGATTGAAGAAGTGTTTTCGCTGAATACTTTTATTAATGATGCGAGTGTTTCCGGTTTAACCGTTGGGTGGTCGACTGGAAAGATTACGATTGCGGATGAATCTTTGAAGTGATTTATGCCGAGCAGTACGGAGTGTACCATTCCGGATTCGGGATTGCTGTTTACAGCGTACGAAACAGGAGGAGCGAATTTTTTAAACCAATCTTTGTCGGCTTCTCTTATGATGCAAAGGATGTTTTCGATTCCTGTTGATTTGATTTTAGAAACAATAAGATTGACGAAATAATCTTCGCCAATCTTAAGTTTCAACTTTGGAGTTCCGATACGTTTACCGCTGCCGGCGGCAAGGATTACGGCGGAAATATTTTTCACGTTATAAAGAATTAAACTCTTCAATCATTTTATCGAAGTATTCAACTTCGTTTTCAAAAAGGTTAGTCCAGTAATCAGGATTCCACTGTTCGTTTAACTCCTCGACTGTTCTTCCCTGCTGTTCAACCCATGTATAATATTTCAGGTTGTGAATTGCTTTTTTATCGTAGAAGGAAAGTTCTTTTGTATAATCTATAGTTTGTTTCATAAGGCAGGCTGCGAAGTCAACGGCTGCCTGTGTTTTGGAGTATGTTCCTTTTTCTGAATTAACTTCATCGAGTCTTGACTTGTACATTTCCATAGAGTCGGTAAACATTGTGAAGATGAAATCGTTTTCATCCATTTCAAAATACTTAGCAGTCTTGATTGCAGAAAGCATGTTTGAAATTCCCGAGATTCCGAGTGACACAAGATTTTCCACGTCATCGTTTGAAACGCCGAGTGACTTTAAATATTCTTTCCCTTCATTATCATTAAACAATCTCATGATTCTCATACAATCTTCATCGTCTATGGCAGTAACCATATCAGTATTTCTTGCGTTGTGAACCCAGGGAATATGTTTATCGCCGATGCCTTCGATTCTGTGTCCACCGAATCCGTTCATATAAAGTGTCGGGCATTGCAATGCTTCGGAAGCGGAGATTTTCAGATGAGGGTGTAGTTTCTTGAGGTAATCACCTGTTGCGATAGTACCCGCAGAACCGGTAGCAGAAATGAATGCGGACATTCTTGATTTATCATTCTTAAGATAGCCGAATACTTCATCGACTGCGGGTGCTGTGACATTATAATGGAAAATCGGATTACCGAACTCTTCAAACTGATTAAATATTATGTTATTCGGGTCAGCTTTTAATTCCCAGCATTTATCATAAATTTCTTTTACGTTTGATTCACATCCAGGAGTTGCAATTACTTCTGCGCCGATTTCTTTAAGCCAGTCGAATCTTTCTTTAGACATTTCTTCGGGAAGGATTGCGATAGGAGTACAATCAAGCAATCTGCAATCGAATGCACCGCCGCGGCAGTAGTTACCGGTAGAAGGCCAGACGGCTTTATGCTTGACAGGGTCAAATTCACCGCTGACAAGCCTCGGCACGAGGCAGCCGAATGCGGCGCCGACTTTATGAGCACCGGTCGGGAAATACTTTCCGACTAATCCGATAACTCTTGCTTTGATGCCGGTTATTTCTTTCGGGATTTCAAAATAGTTAACTTTTCCATACTGTCCTGTTTTGACATCATTCTTCCATGTAATTCTGTAAAGATTTAAAGGATTGACATCCCAGAGACCAATGGATTTTAATTTTTCTTTAACATCGTTTGGAATGAGTTCGGGGTTTCTTAACTGTTTGAAAGTAGGAATAGTGATTCCTTTTTCTTTGCATCGTTTAGCCGATGACTTACGTACCTTTTTGTTAATACTTTTTATTATCTGTGACATATTATAGTTTTTTTAATAGTTCTGATTCAAGGTTTTCAAATTTTGAAGAAAGTATCATTGCAGCGATGACAAATGGTTTATAACTTGCTTCGTGATAGGTATGAATCCTGTATTTTTCGAAAACCTCTTTTGATACTTCGCCTTCTTTGCAGCTTACATCTGTGATATCAGCAGGCAAACAGTGCATATATAATGCTTCTCCGCCTTTAGTAAGTTTCATTTTAGTTTCATCGCATTCCCAGTTCTTGTATTTTGCATTATTTGCAAGACATTTTTTCTCGAGTTCTTTTAATCCGTCTTTATCGCTGTTCTGAAGCAATTTAGTTCTTTCTTTCATTACTTCAAACGGTGCCCATGATTTCGGATAAACAACATCGGCATCTTTAAATGCTTCTTCCATTGAATTAACTACTTTGAAAGAAGGATTATCATTTTTTACTTTTGCTTCGAGTTCAGGAATCAAGTTATAACCTTCAGGATATGCAAGAGTAACATCCATTCCGAACCTTGTCATTAAAGTGACAATGCCCTGCGGCACAGACAATGGTTTGCCGTAGCTTGGTGAGTATGCCCAGGTCATAGCAAGTTTTTTACCTTTAAGATTTTCAAAACTGCCGAAGTAATCCTTAAGTTTTCCGAGGTCTGCGAGTGACTGAGTAGGGTGGTCGATGTCGCACTGAAGGTTAACAACATTCGGTCTTCTATGGAGCACGCCTTTTTCGAAACCTTCCTGAACTGCATCTGCAACTTCGCGCATATATTTATTCCCTTCGCCAAGATACATATCATCTCTGATACCTATAATTTCAGCGAGGAAGGAAATCATGTTAGCGGTTTCGCGGACAGTTTCGCCGTGAGCAATCTGGCTTTTCACTTCATCGAGGTCGGAGATTCCGAGTCCTGTTGCATTGACAGCAGAGGCAAAACTGAAACGAGTTCTTGTAGAATTGTCTCTGAAGATAGAGATACCGAGTCCTGAGTCAAAAAGCTTAAATGATTTTCCCTGTTTATGAAACTCTTTAAGTGTTTCAGCAAGTTCAGTAATATACTTAAGTTCATCGAGTGTCTTTTCAGTTGTAAGCAGAAAATCTTTTCCGAATAAGTTCTGTTTAAATTTCTTTAGTCCTTCAAGTTTGGTCTTTAATTCCATTTAATTAAATTTTATTTATAATAAACCGATGCCGCTTCGATGGCATCAACAATTTGCTGGTATCCGGTACATCTGCAAAGATTGCTCTGCAGTGCTTTCCTTATCTGTTCTCTAGTTGGAGAACTGTTTGACAATAATAATGCGTGAGCAGTCAGAACCATTCCCGGAGTACAGAATCCGCACTGTATTGCTCCGTAATCAATAAATGCCTGCTGCAAAGGATGCAGTGTTCCGTCTTCATTTTCCATTCCTTCAATAGTAAGCACTTCGCAGTTTTCAACATCCTTAACTGAGGCGTGGCAAATGCGCATAGATTTATTGTTAACGAGAATAGCGCAAGCACCGCAAGCTCTCATTTCACATCCGTTTTTCACACCTGTTAAAT
>CAIUQV010000335.1 GCA_903901375.1 uncultured Ignavibacteriota bacterium | reverse complement strand
TATTTGTATTTTGCATACAGGGTTCCTTTCTTTTTATGAAGTTCATATTTCCACCAAGATAATTGGTGCTAACTCTAAAAGAAAGTGAACCCCTTTTGTTAATTTACCGGTTGAACGTTAAACAATAAGCGATACCCCGCTGCTTGCGGCGTGGACTTTCATTAGCAAATGGTGATTAAAATTATCTTAATTGTCAAAATACGCCCTTTTCTTAAATCCCTCACTCTTTAAATCACTTATTAAGTCCATTTAAGGTCGTTCTATAGTCATTTTTTCTTCTTGAGTGCGTTATGACTCCATTATACCTCCATTATACTTGCATTATTTAACAATTATTCTTAAATTCATATTAACTACATATTAAGTAAATCTAAGTATTATGGCAAGAGCAGTTAAACAGCCCCTTGGTGCTGTCAGAGGAAGAGTTGGTGACGTTATTTTCAGGTATATGAACGGAAAAAGATTCATTTCCGTCTACAATGCTGATGTTAAAATCAGTATGTCTGAAAAATCTGTCGCTAACCGTAATAAATTTGGTGCCGCTATCAGGTTCGCAAAAGCTGTTAATTCTGTGAGTGATTTGAAAAAAGTATGGGATTACTCAAATGCTCCCGGCAGAAGTGCTTATACAAAAATATATAAGGAAAATAATAAAAGAATCCATCCTGATTATCTGAGTCTTTTATGCACTATTACACCACACGGTATCGGTTATCTGCTTGATTCATTTAATCTCGATACTAAGTTTGCAACTGTTAAAATTAAAATTGACAGAACACATGAGCAAAATCTTATTCCGCCTTACACCGCACATTTTGTTGTCTTCCTTTCCGACCCTTTAAATCCTGAATCGGACAGTTTCACAAATTATGCCTTCACTTCGGTTCGGGTTGAAGAAGAAACTCCTGATGAGTATCAGACTATCACATCAAAATTTATTTCTCCTGATTCACAATTAATGCTCCTGTATAAAAAAGCTACTGCTTTCTTTGCAGTTACTAAAACTGACTCGAAACCTTTTGAGTGGTTAAACACTTGCTCTCAGGAATTTATAATTGGTTAAAGATAAAATCCGTTATTACTTTTAATCTTTAAAACCATTATTATTACGTTAATTATATAAAAGTATTAAATGAATAGAGTATTTTTAACTCTTGTAATTGTTATTGCCATTTTCGTTTCAGGCAAACTTTCATTTGCTCAGATTGAACCGATATCACCCGACAGACCCGATCAGGCTGAAAGTCCCAAAGTTATTCCTGTTAAGTCATTCCAGATTGAAACAGGTTTCCTGTACGAAGAGGATAATCAGGATGCGGGTAAAGTGAAAAACATTTCTTACCCTTCAATGCTGCTAAGATATGGTCTTTTAAGTAATCTTGAACTTCGTATGGAAATCGAAAACGCAAAATCTATAACTGATTCAGGCGGAATAAGCTCAAGTAAAAATAAAATTTCATTTGCTACTATAGGTGCCAAACTTAATGTCACTGAAGGAAAAGGACTTATCCCTTCCGTTGGATTGATAATTAATTTCACTATACCAAGTCTTTCCTCTGAAAGTTTAAACACTGATTATGTTGGAACCAGCATAAACCTCGCTTTGCAAAATAATTTTACTGATGAATTATCTGTTGGTTATAATCTTGGTGCCGTCTGGGCTGGTAAAACTCCTGAACCAACATATTTCTACACACTTTCACTCGATTATGAATTGTCAAAACGTTTTAATGGTTTTGTTGAGGTTTTTGGATTTATGCCGGAAAAATCGAAAGCAAATCATATGTTGGATTTTGGTCTTAGTTTTCTTGCTTTGAATAATCTTGCATTCGATGCTTCTGCCGGACTTGGGTTAACTGATAATTCACCAAAGTTTTTTATTAACGGAGGTTTTTCTTTAAGGCTTCCCAGATAATGAATTGCTGAATCTTATTTCTTTACCTTCAGCTTTTTTGCATTCACTCCTGGTGCCGTATAACGCCTCCAGTAGCGGGTTAACGATGTGTACTCAAAAATTCTGTTTATGAATTTTACCCTCAGCAGTAAAGAAAATAATCTGTAACTTATTATGACAAGTGCCACTTTATAAAAAGCATTTATGTATGACCAGATAAATTCCCCGGTTTTACCTTCACCCGTTTGAATGTTCAGTAAGTAATAAACTGCTGTTGTAATTGGTATAAATGAAATTAGATACTGAAGAGGTATTGCAAATGAGTGTGCTGTTTGAATAGATTTTTTAGGACAGGTGTTCATACATCTCATACAGTTTTCACACGTGTACGACCAGAACGGCCTGCCGTTCATAATCTTGATTGAATTTGTCGGACAGTTATCAACGCATAGTCTGCAATCATTGCAATCAGCAGAAGCATAGAACATTTTCGCAAGTATTATTCTGCCGAATAAAAAATATCCTACCATAACAGGCACAATCGCTATGTCAAGCGGCATATACAAAAAGAATTTGTAACTGTAAGCTCTGCCGTTTTTATACAACCTGTCGGCAAATTTGCCAATCTGTTCTTTTCTCCTTATCATAATGTCGTTCACTGCACTATCCGTCAGGCCTGGATGGAAAGAAACCCAGTTTGATGGTAAATCATAAGGTAATGCTCCGGCAATTCTGTATCCTTTTAGTTTCATTATCAGCATC
>CAIUQV010000334.1 GCA_903901375.1 uncultured Ignavibacteriota bacterium | reverse complement strand
GCGGGGATCGCTTTATTTTTTTTCCCCTCGTTACTACGCTCCTGCGTAGTAACGCTTAAAGGCAAACAATTATTTCCCCTCGTTACTACGCTCCAAAGGTTTTGTGAAAACACCCAAAAAGGGTGTCATCCCCGCATGCCTTAGGCGGGGATCGCTTTATTTTTTTTCCCCTCGTTACTACGCTCCTGCGTAGTAACGCTTAAAGGCAAACAATTATTTCCCCTCGTTACTACGCTCCGGCGTAGTAACGTTTAAAGGAAATCAACTATCTGCAATATTTTTCTGCCAGTTCCGCAGCTTTTGTATTTCCAAGTTTTGATGCTTTCAGTAGGTCCTCGCATCCTTTGTTCTTTTCACCCGTCGAATAATATGTGGCACCTCGTACGTAATAGGAGTCAGCATAATCTGGGTTTATTGCTATAGCACTCGTTAAGTCTGCAATCGCTGATTGTGTTTCCTTCAGCATTCCATATACATTAGCCCTTGTATGATATGCCTGCCAGAATTTATCGTTTAATACAATTGCTTTACTGAAATATTCCAGAGAAGACTTGTATTCCTCATTCCTAACCAGAAACCAGCCTTTGCAGAACATTCCGTATTCCGTATCAGGGGCTGTTTCCAGTATCTTTTCCCTCAGTGTAAGTTTTTCGGCATCGTCTGTTGTCGTCCAGGACTTTTCGAACATTTCCTTCGGGGTTTCCTGTGAAAATACAGTACTCACGTTTAAAAATGTGAAGGTTAAAATTATTGCTAAAATTATTCTTTTCATATTTATATAATAAGTTTCTGTTTCCCGAAATTAGTTATTCCCGTTTTGGTATGCAATTCAATCACAAACAAAAAAGGCTGCATTTAGCAGCCTTAGTGAGTAATGAATATTATTTAATCAGCATCAGTTTTATCGTTTGTGCTGAATGCTGTGTTGTAAGTTTGCAAAAATAAATTCCGCTCGGCAGATTGCTTCCGTCGAAGTCGGTAGTGTACGTTCCTGCTTTTGTGAATCCGTTTGCAATCCTGCTCACTTCTCTGCCAGTTAAATCATACACGCTGAGATTTATGTCAGAACTTTTTGCGAGGTCGAACTTTATCCTCGTAGTAGGATTAAACGGATTCGGATAGTTGTCGAACAGCTTTGTCGTTAGCGGAACTTCGGTGGAAATCTGACGAACACCCGGAGGGTCGTAAAATGTATATTTTACCCTTAAACTATACCATTCCGCAAGAGACTGTCCGTTTTCGTGACCGTTCACGTATGTACCCGGTACATTATCAACGAGTGCAAGTATATTTGCGTAATAGTCAATTCCGTTCCTGTCATTATAAGGCGAAATACTTGGATATGACCAGTCTTTGCGTGGACTCGTTGGGTTTAATCTGCTACATTGCCATGAAATTCCTGAAGATTGTGATACTGAATAAAATATATCTTTGAATGATGTTGGAGTAGATGTACCTCCAACAAAATTCGATGTTACCATATACACAATAAATAATGTAAAGCCGTCTGAACTCACTCCTATCACGGGTCTGCAAATAGGTGCCATCACATCATTAACACCGACGTAGGGATGAAAACCTACTCTATTCGAATCAGCTGCCACTACGCTTCTGTTCGGGTCTGTGCCAGGAAGTGTTGATGACCAGAATCTTATTTTTGAAGGAGCACCGGGGAAGTAAGTAAACTCCGTTGCCTGCTTCACTGTTTCGAAAGCAACGCAGGGTATGTTGATTGAATACACCATACTTATTCCTCTGAAACCTGCGAGTGAATCTGTTGTAAAGTTTGCGTCGAAAATTTTCAATGGCGGACTGAAAGATGTTCCGTTGTTTGTTGATTCTATAAAATATACGTCGCCGTAGTTTGCAGGATTCAAACTGTTATCGTTAAGGTATGCAATGCCAATCCTTCCGTCAGTTCCGCGTGCGAGTGCATATGCCTCGCTTTGTTCTGCGTTTGGAATAGTCTGCCAGCCGAGCCAGGAACCGGGAGTGGCATCCATATTTGTGCAAACGTTGTTCTTTGTTGTGTCGGCAGAAGCTACAACTAAAAACTTATTTAAAAAAGAAAGATTTGTTGTTGTAATCACTCGGGGCCATAAATATCCATTTCCGTTTGGCGGGTTAAGCCGCGTGAACGAACCGAGCCCTGCGGCAAAATCTTTGTAAACCTGTGTTCTTTGCAAGCCGCCGCCATCCTGATTGTGATTTGCAATCAGTGCAGAGCCATCACTCATTCCTGTAATAGTCGGGAATCCACTTTTGTTTTCTGGAACATCTGCAACGTAACACCACGTTGCACCTTTATCAGTCGAGAAATAATACTTGGACATTCTGATAGCAAAAAGTGTATCGTTCAAAGGCGAGCTGGAGAAGACAGCGTGAATGTTGTCTGGAGTATTCGGGTCCTGCCAGATTATAACAGCACTTCCGTTTGAAACTAAATCGTAAATAGTTCTCGCGCCAATATCCGTGATAACAACTACAGGAGTGGGGTTGGATGAAGGTTCCTGCAACGAACCGGGCTTCACAACATTGAAATCTTTCGGATTAAAATAGTTAACAATCTTATCACCACCTAAAGCATCTCCGTTTAACTTCACACTGTACCTGTTTTGCGCGTATTTCTTGTATCCGTCTGTATTTTGTGCGAAGATAATATCGCTTAAACAAATAAATGAAAGCAACGTAATAAAGATATTTGTTTTCATAATCATTCAAAGTTTACAACTTTTAAAAGTGCTTTTTCTTTGAAGCAGGGAAATAACTTCTAATGAAAATTAAGAAAGAATAATAGTACATTCAAGTTCATTTTCTGTTTTTTGTGTGTAAAAATATTTCAAGCCTCAGAGGTCGTTTTCTGAACTTTAAATTATCTTTTGTTTATAATTTATTCTGATTACAGTGATATGGTGATGTAAGAAATATAGAAGTGTTTATAAAAAAAGCCGTACACTTTTCGGCGTACAGCTTTTTTTTGCACTTCAGAACATTTGAGATAAGCGAAAACTCGATATTGCGTTCATCAGTCTTTTATTAAACACTTGTTCTTTATGCAAATAATAAATACTATTGATTAACTTTCAGTTTAATATAGTATTTTCCCTTAACCAATATTTTAAAATTAAAAAGAAAGGCAAAGAAATGAAAAAGTTGTTTACTGCTCTAATGTTAGTATTTTTCATCACAAGTTTCTCCTTCGCTCAGGTTAATAAAAACTGGGACGGAACAAAACCTGAAATCTACAAAGGTTCAAAAAATTTAATCTTTATGTATTCTCCTTTTGTAAGCACAGAGTTAGGTGGCGCTTATTCAGGTTTTTATTCGAACCCTAATTTTAATTCAGATGGTAGTTTTGATTCTACATCTTTAGGAGTTACACCTAAATATGGTCTCGGCTTTCAGTATTATGTAACAGACCAGATTGCTTTGGCTCTTGGAATAAGTTTTGGTACAGGCTCAAGAACGCTGACATTTGTTACACCTGGTGAATCGGAAAAAGCTTCAGAAACAATTCTCTCTTTTTCTTTAGATGGTAATTACCATTTAAAATCTTTATACGGAGTTTCTCCTTATCTTGGCTTAAATATTCATTACGGAACGTATAGTGGTAATTATGACCATACTTCCGCTTTAGCCGGAGGAACTTATAGTGGCAAGATGACTGGTAGTGCATTTGGTTTCGGAGCTAACATAGGTTTTGACTGGTATTTTACTCCTGGACTTTCATTAGGCGGAAAATATACGATAGGTTATGAATCTTTAAGTGCTCCAACCCAAACCTATACTAATACAGGAAATACTCATACTCACACCGGTGCTAGTGAGAGCGGTTTTGGTACTGGTAAAGGAAGTATTATGCTGAATGTACATTTCTAAGTAATAGATATTTTAGTGGATTTATCGAAGTAGAAAGCTGGTCATATATGTATGTATGATTGGCTTTCTTTGTTTTTGTTTGAAAAGATGTTATTAATGTGTCTACCTTTTTAAGTCAATATTGATATGGGTTTAGTAACTATAGATGTATAAGATTATTAATACAGTTTGCAATTGTTTGGGTTGCGACTGAGTGAACAACTTTTAATATGTTGTTTAGGCCAGCCCATTACTTTTTCTATGATTAATAGTAATTATTGTTTGAACTGACAATAGAAGGTCGAGTGTTTATTAAAAAAGCCGTACACTTTTTAGTGTACGGCTTTTTAAAAATATACTTAAGTTAATTATTTTCCAAATGTATATGTAATACCAACGTTAAGGCCAAAACTGCTGAATGAGTATCTTGGTGTTCCTTCAGTGTTTGCTGCGCCTGTTGTATAACTTTCTGAATATGTTACAAGTGGATCTACAGTCTGTCCTGTGAATGTTTCAGTGTTTTCTCTCTGGCTTGGTGCATAGTTCATTCCGACTCCGAATACTTCTGCAAAAATTCCAAGCTGTTTGCTTGCTTTGAAGTTCACGCCTACTGCTCCCTGAATACCAAGTGCTACGCCGCCTGATTCTTTAAGAACTTTTGTTCCTACTGGTGCTCCTGTTCCTGTTGCTGTTATCTCTTCTTTCTTTGTTGGGATTCCGATAACCATTCCGAACCTTGTGTACGGTGTCATATCTTTTAATGGAGCTTTTACTACTACTGAAGGCATTATCGAAATCGTGTTTGCATAATATTTTTCTGCGTAGTTTACTGTTCCTGCTGTGTATGTGTACTCATCGAATTTTTTACCCATTGTGTATGAACCTGCTAATTCAAGTGCAATGTTTGGATTTATGTTGTAACCAAAACCACCCTGGAAATTTATTCCTTCACCGAATGAACCATACTTGTGACTCTCAGAAGTTCCTGAAATTATATTGTAAACTTCCTGCGATGCAAGACTAAGTCCGTAACCGCCTCCTAATTTAATGTATGCACTTTGCGAAAATAAGCTTGTGCCCGTGAAAACAAACAGTACTACTGCTAAAACTGAAAGAAGTGTCTTCTTCATTTGATTTTTCTCCTTAATTTAATTTTTTAAATTTTAACGTTTAAGAATACTTATTATTGTATTTCCTATTGTTTATTTACTATTATAACAAATTTGAATCAAATTAATTCCTTTAATTTACAAAGTTTGAAATTAGATGATTTATGTTCATAAGCTTTGAATTTTAATATTACTTATGTAGGAAATTTGTATAAAAACAAATCCCTGTATTCCGGCAATAAGAATACAGGGATTATATCTTAAAATTACTTTCTCTACCTGAATGTTACAGGCACTTCCGATTCTACACCCATCACAAAAAGCCAGTCTGACTGTAACGATGTCTGCGGGTCTGTAACTTTTACCGGATAAAGTTTATAAGTCCTTACGAATGCACTGCCTGTACCCGGAAGACAAACATTACTTACAAATGTTTCGAAATTACCTTCAATATTTACTGAGTATTCATTTTCGTTAACATTATCTTTCTT
>CAIUQV010000333.1 GCA_903901375.1 uncultured Ignavibacteriota bacterium | reverse complement strand
GGTTCAGGAGATTTAGCGAGGAAATTAGGTAATGTTCCGGATTATAATAAAAAGAATATGGGAACGAGTTTCCTTGCACAGAACTGCAATAAGAAATCTTTGACTCTGAATTTAAAAGATGAAAAGGCAAAGGAAATATTTAAGAAGTTAGTGAAGAACTCTGATGTTGTGGTTGAGAATTTCAGACCAGGTGTGATGAAGAGGCTTGGACTTTCTTACGAAGTATTGAGTGAAATAAATCCCGGGATAGTTTATTGTGCAATTTCAGGATTCGGCCAGACAGGTCCTGATGCTTTCAAACCAGCGTATGACCAGATAATACAGGGGTTGAGTGGTGTGATGGCAATTAACGGTGATGAAACTTTAAACCCATTGAGAACAGGATTTCCTGTATGCGATACAGTTGGCGGCCTTAATGCTGCATTCGCAATAATGGTTGCTTTGTTCTATAAAGAAAAGACCGGCAAAGGTCAGTTTATAGATATTGCAATGCTTGATTCTATAATGCCATTTAACGGATGGGTTGCTGCAAATTTATTAATCGGTGGAAAGCAACCGGTACTTATGGGTAATGATAATTTTACTGCTGCACCATCGGGGACGTTTGTAACAAAAGATGGTTATCTGAATATTGCTGCGAATAAACAGGAACAGTGGGAAGATTTATGCGATGTACTTGGAGTGCCTGAGCTTAAAGAAGATGTGAGGTTTAAAGAAAGAGATACAAGAAAAGGTAACAGAAAATTACTTACACCTTTACTTGAAGCGAAGTTGAAAGAAAAGGATACTACATACTGGGCTGAGGCATTGAATGCAAAGGGTATTCCATCGGGCGAAATATTAAGTCTTGATGATGCTTTGAATCAGCCGCAAGTTAAACACAGGAATGCAATTGCAGAAGTTGAGACTCCGGAAGTTGGTAAGATAAAAGTGTTCAACTTAACAGCTAAGTTTGATAAAACTGACGGCGATGTGGATACACCTCCTCCTACACTATCTCAGCATACAGATGAAATTCTCAGCGGACTCGGGTATAGCGAAGCAGAGATAAAAGAATTTAAAGAGAATAAAGTAGTATAACGAAATATTAGTTTATTAACGGAAGCCTGTGCAGGGGAATATCCTGTACAGGCTTTTTCATTTATGTCCGTATTTTATCGTTTAGATAATATTGAATTATGTGTGGAATTATTCAGTAAAAAACATTATGTTTACTTTTAAATTTAGAATAAAATAATGACACCAATTACAATAATAGAAAGAGTTCTTAGTAATAATCCGGAAAACGGATGGGCTATATTTAAATATAATTTTAAGTATGCAATTACAAGAATATTGTCCAGGAGTTTCTTCCTGGTTGTAACATTAGTTATGACAATCACATTTATGTTTACTGCTTTGAAAAACCAACAAGCATCTTATTTTATTCTGGCATTTGTATCAGCATTACTATTGATTGTTGCGTCTGTTACAATCGTGTATGTTATATGGGAGTTAGTTTATTCTAAAAAAAGTATGATAGTGATAACGAATGAAGGTGTTGTAAAGAATTTTAAGAACAGACTTGAAGATTTTCCGTTTGACTGTATAACAAATCTTAATGCAACTAATATGTATTCAGACAGCACTCCAGGTATAGCAAGAAGGGGAGTACAGTATATTGATTTCAAGGACAACAGAAACGGAAAGTCTGTTAATCTCACAAAGAACAGAATATTCGGAAATCCTGAGCCAATTTTTGGAATACTAAAGAGTAGAATCTCAGGAGAATCAGTATCAAGTGTTGAGCAGAGTTTTTATAATAAATAAACCTTAATAATATGCAGCCAATAGTAAATTATATAATCCCGTTAATTGTATTAGTCTTTTTCATTTTAGTGTTTTTAAAATTCAGAAAAAAGACTCCGGGAGCAACCGGTTCTGTTTATTCAGCCGGAGGTAGTAATAATGCAGGTGCAGGGGATACACAAATGCCAAAACTTGCAGAAATGATGGGACTGACGTATGAGGATGCAAGTCTGCCAACTACTGAAAAAATGTTTATGAACTCCGGCAGCAGAGTGAAGGGAAATTATAAAGGCGTTAATGTTGATATTATAATGGGTGGCTATGCGAAAGAAGCTGAACATACACCATTGACTGCGACTTATGCTTATGAATATAAAATTACTAAGGAATTTAATTTTGAAGTAAGTAATCCACAGAATAAAAGTTTTGAGATAGTTATTAAAAACAAAAATATAGTATCACAACCAACAGGTGTAGCTTCATTTGATTCTATATTATTACTATTGGGTGATTTGCGTGTACCTGATGAATATCTGGAATATTTTGGCAAAATGGGATGGATGAACCTAAAACTGAAAGGGAATTTACTGAAGTTTACTGATTCATTTTTTGAAGATACGATGGCAACAAAAGGAACGATGAGTGCAGTAGGAGCTGTAAATCCAGTCTGGAGAAGCTCTTCAAGGAACTTTAACATTGATTATGCAAATGTTATAAGTTTTATAGATAAGTTAATTGAGCTAATAGAAATACTAAATATTAAAAAATAGCTATTCTTAGCCGATTAATCAAATAATAAGATTGCAAGAAATTTTCATTTAGGACTTGAATTAATAGATTATTTCTTTTAGTTTTGATGTAATGTTCTTTTAAATAGTTAGTTTAATTAAAAAGGGAGTTAAAAATGCTCAAAAACGGAAATTTACTGTTTTTATCATTAATTCTATTAGGGTTTACGATGATAACAGGTTGTTCCGCAACGAGAGAACTCACCGATAATGACTCGGAATTATCTTTAAAGATGAAGGGTGCCAATGTTTACAAAAATTCGAATGAATTAGTAGCCACCAGCACCTTAGTTAAGAAGTCTACCATCTCAAAGAGTAGTCTCGAATCAATATCAAGTTCTCTTATCGGTTATACACCTTCATCAAACAAATCAGAAATGATTAGCGATGAAGTAATGTTTAAAGTAATCGAATATTTAAATACTCCATATTTATGGGGTGGAACTTCAAAAAGAGGTATTGATTGTTCAGCATTTGTTCAAACAGTGATGTATCAATCAATCGGAGTTATGTTGCCAAGAACTTCATACGAACAATCAAACGTTGGTACTGATGTTCAGAGAAGCGAATTAAAGTTTGGTGACCTTCTCTTTTTTGACACAATGAATAAAGGCAGAACCACACATGTGGGTATTTACTTAAGCGACGGTTATTTTGTCCATTCAGGATCGAAGACCGGAGTAGCAGTAGCCTCACTTGATTCTGATTTTTATACAAGAGTGTTCTTAAAGGCAAAAAGAGTAATCTCTGAATAAAACTGAGGTTCAAATTTTAAAAGTCTCATTTCCGAAACAGGATTTGAGACTTTTTTATTTATAGTATGACAAAGTTCATAATTAAAAATCTTGCAAATTCAGTGCTGATAATATTCGGTGTATTATCGGTTTCATTCATATTAACTTACCTGATTCCCGGAGATCCGGCAAAAATGATACTGGGGCAACGTGCGGATGAAGAATCGGTGAAATCATTGCGACTTGAACTGGGTCTGGACAAACCATTTATTTTTCAGTATACAGGTTTTATAATAAGGACTGCGAAAGGAGATTTTGGGAAATCCTACTTAACTGACAGGGATGTTTCGCAAACTATAATGGAGAAGATTCCTGCTACGGCGTTACTTTCATTTGTATCAATTTTATTGTCTGCATTTTTCGGAATACTCTCAGGTGTCATTTCATCCATCAAGCCGTATTCTTTTAAAGATTACTTTTTCATTTTATTCTCATTACTTGGAATTTCTATACCGCAATTTGTACTTGCATTACTTTTAATATTTATATTTGGTTCTAAATTAAATATTCTGCCCATAGCGGGATATATAGATAATGGCAGTTATTACATAATACTGCCAGCGATAGCGCTTGCTTTCAGACCACTTGCGATAATAACGAGGATTACGAGAACATCAATGCTTGATGAACTGAACAAGGATTACGTAAGGACAGCAAGGGCAAAAGGGTTAAGTGAATTTAAAATAATTATCAAGCATGCACTAAGAAATGCTTTGAACCCGGTAATAACTACACTTAGTTCTTCATTAGCAGCAACACTCGGAGGTGTTTTCTTTATAGAGTATATATTCAACTGGCCGGGAATAGGTTCACTTGCTATGGATTCAATTATGAAGCTTGACTTTCCCATGATTCAGGGTACAATACTTTTCAGTGCAATAGTCTTTGTAGTAATAAATTTCCTCGTAGATATTTTATATGCTTTAATCAATCCAAAGGTGAAACTCGGATGACGTCTGCATTAAATAAACCGGATACAGGAACAAGAAAGAGTCTGTGGCATTATTCTTTTATCAGATTCAAAAGGCATAAACTTGCATTTGTATCATCAATATATCTGCTGCTTTTAATACTAATATCGCTGTTTGCAGAAGTTATATCACCACATAATCCTAACAGGCAAATTCTGGAATTTGCTTCCAAGCCATCATTTTATAACTGTGAAGTTATAGAAAAGAAAGAGGCAAATTCAGTAAAGATAGTTCCGATTAAAAAATTACTTAAAGAAACAAACAGTGAAGTATATTATGTAGATTTTCTTGACAAGGAAAAGATTGAAGTAAAAGCTAATCTGATTTCAAAAGACAATAAATACATTTTTAAAGAAACATTTATACTAGGTACGGATAAGTTTGGCAGAGACCTTTTAAGCAGGTTAATATTTGGTGCCAGAATTAGTCTTTCAGTCGGATTAATCTCTCAGGCAATTGCGTTGTTAATCGGAATAGTATTAGGTGCGTTCAGCGGTTATTTCAGAGGCAGTACTGATAAGTTTATAATGTGGCTGATAAATGTTGTATGGGCTTTCCCGTCTATATTGCTTGTAATATCTATTTCAGTTGTTTTAGGTAAAGGTTACTGGCAGGCATTTGTAGCTATAGGATTAACAAGTTGGGTAGAAATTGCACGGATTGTGAGGGGACAATTTATTACATTAAAGGAATCGGAATATGTAGAGTCAGCAAGAGCACTTGGTTATGGTCATTTGAGAATAATATTCAAGCACATTTTACCCAATGCTGTTTCGCCCGTTATAGTTACATCAACAGTAGGACTTGCAAACGCAATAATATTTGAAGCAAGTTTAAGTTTTCTGGGATTAGGAGTGCAGCCACCGATGGCAAGCTGGGGACAGATGATATTTGACGGTTATAAATACCTGATTACCGGTACCAACTATGGTATGGTTTTGTATCCTGCAATAGCAATAATGTTAATAGTATTTGCAGTTAATCTGATGGGGGATGGTTTAAGGGATTCACTGGACCCTAAACTTAAAAAATAAAGTTATGAATGAGTCAATAGTTGAAAATTTCAGTTTAATTTATTTCCTGAAGAATGTAAATAGTATAGGAGATGTACGAATAAGAAAGATTGCTGAGAGGTATAATACTATAGATGCTCTGGCAAGACTTAGTAAAGAACAGCTATTGATGATTGACGGTATAAATGAAAAAGTATGTCAGGAAATTTATATTCAATTTGACAAGATTAAGGATGTAAAGGCTTCAGCGGAGATAATGATCTCAAAATGTGCAGAAAAGAAAATCGGATTTACAACCATACTTGATGAAGATTATCCGTTTAATCTAAGGAATATTTACGATGCACCAGTCTTGCTCTATTATTTAGGTAACCTGAGCCGAAAAGACAGTTATTCAATAAGTATAGTTGGAACGAGAACGCCTTCAGATTATGGAAGAAGGGTTTGTGTGGATATTACGAAAGAGTTAAGCCGTAAAGGAATACCTGTGGTAAGCGGTCTTGCAATTGGAATTGACTCGATTGCACATAATACATGTGTGGAAAACGAAAATCTTACTTATGCAGTATTAGGAAGCGGTGTAGATAATCTATATCCGCCTGATAACAGAATACTATACAACAGAATAATAGAAACGGGAGCTGTGATTTCGGAATTTGATGTTGGGTCAAAAGCGGAGAAAGTGAATTTCCCAAGACGAAACAGGGTAGTGAGTGGCATATCATTGGGTACTATTATTGTTGAATCCGGAGCTAAAGGAGGTTCGCTCATTACTGCCGAATTTGCTCTGGACCAGAATAAGGAGCTGTTTGCTATACCAGGTAATATTAATGCACGTAATTCAGAAGGATGTAATAATCTGATTAAAAAAGGGTATGCAAAGTTAGTAATGAATGTTGATGATATATTGTCGGAATTGAGTTTCAAGATTGAAGACATAATTGAAAATAAAAGTGAAAAGACGATTGAAAAGGAGAATCCGGCTTTAAATATATTTGAAACTAAGATATACAGTGTTTTGAACGAAACAGAACCTGTGAATGTAGATACAATTTGCGAATTGACAGAATTAAACGTATCTGATTGCCTGGTGAACTTACTGACAATGGAATTTAAAGGACTGGTTTCTCAGCTACCCGGTAAATACTTTATAAGAAAATAATTATTTGAATATGAATATTGACGAAAGGATATTTGAATTAAAATTCAGTTGTGAATTATCAAAATGTAAAGGTGCATGCTGCACTGTAGAAGGGACTCTCGGTGCTCCTCTCAAAAAAGAAGAACTAAGTATTATAGAGCAGAATCTTGATGCGGCAAAGAAGTATATTACCGAGCAAAACCTGGAAGTTATTGAAAGAGAAGGGTACTATGTAGAATACAATGGAAAGTTGTGGATGAATAACGTTAATGATAATGACTGTGTATTTTCTTATTATGAAGGAGATATTGCCAAATGCAGTTTTCAGAAAGCATATAACAACGGGGAGATAAGTTTTAAAAAGCCAATTTCCTGTGAATTATTTCCTATAAGAGTATACGGTGAAAATTGTAATGAATTAAGGTATGAAAAATCTTATTTTTGTGATACAGCGTTAGAAAATGGAAAAGCTAAAAATACAACAATATTTGAATTCGTGAAAGATGCAATAATAAGAGCATTCGGTGCAGAATTTTATAATGAAAATATTAAAAAGATTAAATAAAGTTTGAATTATGTTTAAACAGACACAAACTCAGAAGCAGTTACAGAGGCTTATGCCTCAGATAATTCAGAAGCAGAACCTTCTGACGATTCCAACTATGGCATTGGAACAAATGGTCAAACAGGAGATAGAATTAAATCCTTTTCTTGAGGAAGCTGAAGATATAATTGAAGAGGTAGAAATTAATGATGATGATGCACTTGAAGATATAGGGAAATCAGAACTGGCTGAAGAGCAACCGGAGAAAGTTAAAAAGGAAGATGAGGAATTTGATACGGATGATTATGTTAATTCGGAATATGAAGGTTATAAAACGTATGAGGATAATGATAACGGTGAAAAGCCGAATTATGAAAATATGTGGTCCACAAAGGTTACTCTTAAAGACAATCTTCTTTCTCAGCTTCACCTGAATGATTTGACAGAGAAACAAATGTTTATAGGCGAAGAAATAATCTGGTCTATAGATGATGAAGGTTATTTCAGGGACAACATTCAGGATGTGGTAACTGACCTTGATAAGCAGAAAACCGGGACAAATTTTGAGAATGATATTTTTACAGAAGAAGAAATATACAAGGTTCTTGAGATTGTACAGACATTTGAACCTGTTGGTGTTGGTTCCAGAAATTTAGAAGAGTGTCTTATAACCCAGCTGAAAGATCACGATGTGGATGAAAAGTTTAAGGAGTTATGTATAAAGATTTTGAAAAACAGTTTTGAAGAATTCAGACTTAAGAATTATGAGAAACTGATGCGTGAGTATAATATCACTATTGATGAAGTAAATCACATATTTGAATTTATTTCCCATCTGAATCCTAAGCCCGGTTATGTGTATGAAGCGGCTGACAGTATATACATATATCCGGATATACTGATTACGACTGAAAACGGAGAGTATAAAGTTGAATTGAACGATAAATCAATTCCATCGCTGAGGTTAAATGAAATGTATTCGCATCTGATGAAAAGCGGTGATAAAGAGGCAAAGGATTTTGTTAAGAACAATTTCGAACGTGCAAAATGGTTTCTTGAATCATTAAGATCAAGAAAAGAAACACTTCTGAAAGTGATGTATGCAATACTTCACAGACAAAATGATTTCTTTGACACGATGGGAAAAACAATACGTCCATTGCTTGAGAAGGAAATTGCTGAAGATATATCTATGGATATATCTACAGTCAGCAGAACTGTAAGGGGTAAGTATGTTCAGACGGAATTTGGTATATATGAGCTTAAACACTTTTTCAGTTATCATATTACAAACGATTCGGGTGATGATGTATCAACTAAGGAAGTGAAGAAAAAGATTGAAGAAATCATCAGCTCAGAGGAACCGACCAAACCTTATACAGATGATGAATTAGTGAGTGAACTTTCTAAAAACGGATATAAAATTGCAAGAAGAACAGTTGCAAAATACAGGGAATCTATGAAGATACCTGTTGCAAGAATGAGAAGAAAACTATCAAATTAAATTAAATGGCAAAAAGAAATATACGTTCAACAACGGTTGTAGGACTTATCAGGAACGGCAAAGCAGTAATCGGGAGTGACGGACAGGTGACAATGGGAAATACTGTACTGAAACATACTGCAAGGAAGGTCAGGAAAATATTTAACAATACAGTACTGGTAGGTTTTGCCGGTGCTACATCGGATGCTTTTACACTGTTCGAAAAATTTGAGGGTAAACTTGAACAGTACAAAGGTAATCTTTTAAGAGCGGCAACAGAATTAGCAAAAGAATGGCGAACAGATAAATATCTAAGAAAACTTGAGGCATTATTAGCTGTTGTGGGTAAAGATAAAACTCTGATAATTTCTGGTACGGGAGACGTTATTGAACCGGATGATGGCATAGTGGCTATAGGTTCCGGCGGACAGTATGCTTGTGTGTCTGCAAGAGTAATGATGAAATACACAAAACTATCAGCCAGGGAAATCGTGGAAGAATCGCTTAAGCAAGCAGCAGATGTTTGTATATATACAAACAGCAACATTTCAATTGAAGAATTAGATTAAATAAATAACAGTTAATGGACTTTGAAATTAATAGTATGGAAAGCAGTGTAAAAGAAATGAAACCAAAAGCAAGAAATAACATTACAATAAATCAGTTAACACCATCACAAATAGTTGATGAATTAAACAAATATATAATTGGCCAGGAAAATGCTAAAAAGTCAGTTGCGATAGCATTAAGGAACAGATGGAGACGGCAGCAGGTAACAGAAGGAATGCGTGACGAAATAATGCCAAATAATATAATAATGATAGGACCCACCGGGGTTGGCAAAACAGAAATTGCCAGAAGAATATCAAAGCTTGCTAATGCACCATTTATAAAGGTTGAAGCGTCAAAATTCACTGAAGTAGGGTATGTTGGCAGAGACGTGGAATCTATGATAAGGGAATTAACGGATTTATCGGTTAACATAGTAAAATCGGATAAGCAGAATGAAGTTCAACAGAAGGCAGAAGAGAATACGATTGAACGGATTTTAGACATAATATTACCACAAGTTAAGAAAAAACCTGAACAGCGTACTGATGATAAAGATAGAGCAGATACCAGTGCATCTCCCGCTGCTGAATACAAAGATACTGAAGAAATAAATTCCAAGACAAGGGAGAAGCTTCGGAAGCAGATAAAAGAAGGAAAGCTTGATGACAGGGTAATTGAACTTGATTTAGCCGGAGACAATATGCCGATGATGCAAGTGCTTGGCCCGATAGGTCTGGAAGAAATGGGTTTAAACCTGCAGGATTTATTTGGGAATATTATGCCTAAGAAAACACGCAAGCGTAAACTCAGTATAGCTGAAGCTAAAAAAGTTTTAGCGCAGGATGAAGCACAGAAGCTAATTGATATGGACAATGTAATGAAAGAGGCAATTGAGAAAGTTGAAAACTCAGGAATAGTGTTTATAGATGAAATAGATAAGGTAGCAGGCAGTAACAGTAAAAGTTCTTCCGGCGCGGATGTTTCAAGAGAAGGTGTACAGAGAGATTTATTGCCAATTGTAGAAGGTTCAACAGTAATTACAAAATACGGACCCGTGAAAACTGACCATATTCTGTTTATAGCTTCGGGAGCATTTCATATATCCAAACCCAGTGATTTAATACCTGAATTACAGGGCAGGTTTCCGATAAGAGTTGAACTAAACAGTTTGAATGAGGAAGATTTTTATAAAATATTAACACAGCCTGAAAACGCACTGATAAAGCAGTATTCAGCTTTACTTGAAACTGAAGGAGTTAAATTAAATTTTAAAGATGCTTCAATAAAAGAAATTGCAAGGATTGCGGCAGAAGTGAATGAACAGGTAGAAAATATTGGTGCAAGAAGATTACACACAATATTAACGATATTACTTGAGGATATACTGTTTGATATACCTGATAAAAATAATAAGAAGAGTATAGATATAGACAGGGAACTTGTAGCGGCAAAACTGAGTAAAATAGTTAAGAACCGTGATTTAAGCAGATACATTTTATAAATTATTATAAATTGAAAATGAAAAAAATATTATTACTTGCTGTTATAATCGGATTGATGATAAATATTTCTTTCGCGCAGACTAAAACAGGGAAAAAATCAGGTATGTTTGCCGGAATCGGTTATTCATTTATGATTTATACAAATCCTGATGTAACGGATATTTACCCATCTTTTGATTTCCGTACAGGTTCTTTTAATACGGAAATAAACCCGTACTTGGGATACAAATTATCTGAAACCGTTTCACTTGAATTTTCGCCATCAATCATTTATTCAAAATCAGGAGGAAGTAAAGGATTCTATTACCAGAGCACATCGAACACAAATTATTATTATCTTCCTTCGCCCGCATATATATTTGCAATTCCACTGAACTTGAAAATGAGATTATTCCCTTTTGCGGCAAAAGGTTCAATCATTTCGAAAGGAATTTTCTTTGGAGTATCGGCGGGAGCTATGTTTATACGGGAAGAATATGATAACCAGATATATACGAATGAAAATATGAATAATTTATTGAACTTAAGGAATGTCAGTAATGTAACCTGGGCGCCCAATACACTTTTATCACTGGGTTATTCAAACGACCAGCAATTCAGTTATGGATTTGAACTTGGTTACAGATTTGTACCACTTTCGTTAAAACGCGATTATCCTTTAGCAACCTCACTTGCAAGCAATATGAATGCAGTAGTATTGAATATAAAGATAGGTTTTAATTTCTGAACTGATACAGATTAATCACGAAAATAAATCGAGTGATTTATTAAGCGTAGATTTTTTTAATAAACAGCCCTTTTAAGGGCTGTTTATTTATAGAGTAAACAAGTTTTCCTTCTAATAAGAAGAGTAGAAAAGTTTAAGTGGGATATTTGGGAGACTAATTAGAGACCAAGGACAGACCAAGGACAGACCAAGATAAAAGAAGGATGGCAAAAAAGGAAAATAAAATAGTAATATATTTGAGAGGGCGTTCGTTATCTGTTGTTCGTTGATTTGGGTATGAGACGCATGAATAAAATTACGAGCAGTAACAATAGTCAAAAAGGGGAAAACATTCCAAGTTAATTTTTCAAATCGGATAAGAATAAATTATTATGCCGATTATTTTTAAAAAAGATTTGATTTGTAATTATTTTTGAAAATTATTAAATATGTTAACAATTTAATAATTACAAAATGAAGTTCTTATTCGTTTGTATAGTTGTATTAATAATGACTTCTAATTTGCATTCACAAAGTGCGAATGAGGTTGCAAAGCGTTTGTCAAATCCGCTGGGATACATTAGTGTACCTTTTCAAAGCAATATAGATTTTAATATACAGCCAAACAACGGGTTCAGATGGACAATGAACCTTTTGCCGATAATTCCATTCAGTCTTAATAAGAATTTTAATGTAATAAACAGACTTGTCGTTCCTGTTATAAGTCAATCAGATATTTTCAAAGGGACAACGCAAACCGGAATCAGTGATTTACTGGTGAACTCGTTTTTATCGCCAAAGAACTCTTCAGTTGTCTGGGGAATAGGACCGGCTGTGAGTTTTCCGAGCGGTTTTCCTGATGAGGTTGCGACAAAAAAATGGGGTGCCGGTCCTAACGTTATTGCGATGAAGACTTCAGGACGGCTGATTGTAGGTGCATTGTTGTTTCATTTATGGAGTTTTGCAGGAAGTGCAGAAAGACCGGATTACAGTTTTACTTATTTTCAGCCTGTATCACTTTATAATTTTAATGCAGAATGGGGAATGGGATTGAGTGCGGAAATCAGTAATGAGTGGATGAAGAAAGTTTCGAACGGAGCGTTAATATTTCAGGGTTCCAAGCTAATGAATGTGTATGGACAGCTAGTAAATTTTGTACTAGGTCCGAAATATTATTTTGGAAATTTCAGGAAACCGGAATTAGGGATAAGAGCATCGATGAATTTGCTGTTTCCCTGATGATTGGTATTATGTACATAGATTTGATGTAAGAGGTATTTAGGTAAGAAACCTGTGTATATTAATAAGTTTGATAATTTATTTCTCATTAGTTTCCTTAAACATAGGGATACATCAATTTGATACAGTCTGACATTTAATCCTCAGGAAATGAATTAAACAACCACTTATTTTATAGTGCAAAAAAGGAAAAGCCATCTTCATTAATTTAGTATATGCAGCAAATAATAGAAAGAAAACACCTTGTGGTAAAATTTATCTCGGTATACAAAGGCGGTTATTTATCCATTAAATTATCTATTGAATAATTTTAAATAAATAGCTAAATAGTATCGATATACGTAATTTGTAAAGGGTAAATATTTCAAAAATTTTAGGGGGGTAACATGTCTTCAAAAATACGCTCTAACATTTTTAAAAAGCGTTATCTTGCATTGTTTGCTTTTGTAATAAGTGTATTAATCGTTACAGGAGGAACGTATCTATACAAAAGGTACGAAAAAGTGATAAAGGCAGAAAAGATAGATGAACTGCATGCCATTAGTGATTTAAAATCCATTCAGATTTCAGAATGGAAAAGAGAAAGAACTTCCGATGTGATATACTATTCCCAGTCAAAAAACATATTACCTGATTATGAGAAGCTTGTAAGAAACTCTTCTGATAAACCTTCCTTTAAAGAAATATCAGAGAAACTGAAATTAACCAAAGAAAGCCAGAAGTATGTTGATATACAAATTCTAACTGCGAATATAGTTTTATTGTATTCTTTTAACGAAGAGAAGAAATACGATAAACAATTAGAACCATTTATCAAACAATGTATTAAGCTAAAGCGAATTGTTTATACAGATTTATATTTCTGTGAAGATCACAAATCAATCCATTATGATATTATAGCTCCATTGTTGAATGAAAGTAAAGAAGTTTTTGGTACAATAGTTTTTAAAATGGATCCTTACACTTATCTTTATCCGTTGATACAGACCTGGCCTACCCCGAGTAAGACAGCTGAAACAATGATAATGAGAAAAGAAGGTGATTATGCAGTTTACCTGAATGAATTAAGACACATGGACAGTACTGCACTAAGGTTTAAATTACCATTATCACAAAAGGAGCTGCCATCAGTGCAGGCAGTGACAGGTACGGTAGGAATATATGAAGGAATAGATTACAGAGGAACCAAAATATTATCTGACTTAAGAAAATTACCCGACACTGACTGGTATATGGTGACTAAGATAGATAGTGACGAAGTTTTTGGAGAATTGAACATAATTTACACTCTGATAATAGTATTTATAATTTCAATAGTTTTGCTTGTAGTTGCGGGTGTGGCGATTGTATATAATTACAGACAAAAAGGAATTTATAAGGAGCTGTATAATTCCGAAAAGAAATTATACGATGCTAAGGATGAGTTTAAGACAACTTTGTATAGTATAGGTGATGCGGTGATTACGACGGATACAAAAGGGATTGTCAGGTATATGAATCCGGTGGCAGAATC
>CAIUQV010000332.1 GCA_903901375.1 uncultured Ignavibacteriota bacterium | reverse complement strand
TCCGAGTTTTTGTTGTATCTTCGTGATAAATTTATTCCGTATTTAAAAAAACAATCTATAAAAATTGCATATGAAGCTCTAGGAAGTGAAATCAAAAAAAGAATAGATAACGATCAAATAACTATCGAACAAAAATATCCAATATTCAATTATAATTACTCTCTTATCAAATATTATTCTGAACTGTACTTTCCCTTACTCGTTGAAAAATTGGATTATTATGAGTATATAATGATGAAATTTAGTATGTTTCAAAGTATTAAACAGAATTCTTATGAAATACAGGAAGAGGAATATCAGGTTCAAATAGATTTTCTTAAACACGAATTAGTGTATTTACATTCAAAATATGATCGGGAAAATAACAATCGTAAAAGTGAAATCACTTTTGAGAAGCAGCAAACTATTAATAACAATGGTGTAAATGCCAATTCTTTAATTAATAACGCGGAAGTTGTTAATGCTGATGTAAACGTCTTTGATAAGGTTGAGCGCGATTTAAAAGAGATTATGATTGAAGCGAAAGATGATGAGAAAGATAATAAAATATCCATATTGAACAAAAAATTGCAAAAGTATACACCGAAAAACAAACAGGAAAATGAATTAATTAAGCATTATATTAATTTATCTTTAGAAATTGGAGGTATTCCAAGTTTGGAACTCTTAGCAAGTGAAATTTTCAGTAAGGCATCTTGGTCGAAAAAATTAAGGGAACCAGTATTTCTTGGTACTTTATTAATTAAAGTTAACTCAAAATTAAAACATTCAAGACTTAGTGTTAAAAACAAAGAAATATATATACATATTCGTGATTTCATAAATGAAAAAGTCCATTCTGCCAAAAATCAGCATTCGCAAAACGCAGGTTTAACTTCAAAATCAAAACCTGCCTACAACGATAACATATCTGATGAAATTCAAAATGAATTCGATAATTTGAGTTAAGTAAACGAAAACTGAACAGTTATTCTGCCTTAAATATATAATTAACAATTATATACCGATTAATATTATTCGATAATTTTTTGGATTATGTGAACATCTGCTTTTAGTATCAAAGCAGATGAAAACAAATAACATAAAAATACCGGAAAGTTGCAAGAACGAAACCCAAAAGATTTTTAAACAATATTTTCTTTGCAGCTTTCTCCGTACATTAAATCCCTTTAAATATTCTCTTAGTATTCATTCAGTATTGGTTGAGTATTCATTCAGTATTGCTCCTGTATTGGGTGAGTATTGCTTCAGTATTGAAACAATATTTACGCTGCATTGTAGGTTATCTGTAGCTGCATTGAAGCTGCATAGTAGGTACATTAAAAACAGGTTCGTTGTGTATTTCGGCTGTTTAAAAGGTCTTATCTACGAATTTGCAATCTTCCTCGGAAGACGTCCCCCCTGACTTTTTAGCATTAAAAAACCCGTGACTGTCATCACGGGTTACAATTTACTTCGTTTGTTTTGCAAACGATAAACTAAAACTGAATGAATTTATGCATTCAGTATTTAAAATACAAAGGAAATACAATCATGGCAACCATTAAAAATGAACTTACCGGAAGAGCCTCTGGCAAGGTAGGTTTGCAGATTTACAGAATTACTAACGGCAAAACCGCCTTATGTGCTTTACCGGCAAGTTTTAATGTAAGTCAAAGTGAAAAATCACTGGAAGTAAGAGCTAGATTCTCTCTGGGTCTTAAACTTGCTCACGCTATGTGTGATATTCCACACTTGAAGCACGTATGGAAAAATACTTCTATTACAGCAGGTGATTCTAAAAGAACAGCGTTTAATAAAATGATGAAAGCAAATTATCCGTTTGTATTAAAGGATGGTCTCGACGCCATTCTGCCAATCGTTCCGGACCTTGGCTTCATCGCTGAAAAATCTGCCGCGACTTTAGCTAACGACGAGATCACGGCAGATATTAATGCAATCGGTACTTTGCAGGAAATCGACCCTGCGGTTGAAACTTCTTTTCAACTCGCTTGTGTTGTGTTCTGTACTTCACCGACTGACAATAGATGGGCTCCTTACAGGTTCATCTCTTGTGCTTCAGCACCGATTGCTCTGAATCTGGCAACACCACTGTCAATATCAATTACGCTCGCAGGGTCAAAGACTACAACCTTTGATATGTACTCTGTGCATAGAGCATTCTTTACGCTTTTGACTTTGAATGCAGAAGGTGTTCCGATTCATTTTTCAGACACATTCACAGTATAAATCATTAATAAAATGAACAGTATGCAAAACATAAATAACAGCAAGTATCATTCAAGGAAAGTCTTCGCGGAACATTCCCTCAAAACCATACACGTTAATAGGTCTAATCCGCCATCCCTTTCCATATCAGCGCTCTCCCGCATCCTGTTCGCAGATATATTAAGCAAACAGCCCTGTTCGCAGGTCTGTTTGCTTTTAAAATTCCCCTCCTTTGGAGGGGTGGTGTCCGCGTTAGCGGACGACGGGGTGGTTAACTATAAAACTATAGAAATCTCTTATGCTCTTTGCCTGGAAAAGCTCTGTGTTCTCAGTGCGCTCTGTGGTAAAATATTTTTCAATTAACAAATAAACAATAACAACAATGGCTAAAATAACAAACGCAACATTCGGTAAAATAAGCGGCAAAGTCGGTGACTTTGTCATCAGACAATCAAACGGAAAAACTATCATCGCTTCTCGTCCGTTCAACTTCAGAGCAAGTAAAGACCCTGCTTCTGTCGCAAGAAGAAACCGCTTCGGGCTCTCTGCAAAATTCAGCAGTTGTCTCGCTCAAAATCCTTTTCTGAAAGAACTTTGGAATAATGCTGAACCAAATGGAAAAGGATCCGCTTTCACTAAAATATCTAAACACATTTATCCAAACGTCACCCACGATGATATCTCACAGGAAATATCTGTCACACCATCATTCCCTGGTTTCGAAATATCTCTTAATAATACATCCGTTTCTCTCGATTCAGTCTCATCCGAAATAATCCCTGTCAATGAATCCGAGCAACAGTCATGGGAATGTTATAAAAAAGCAACGCAGATTCATACCGGTGCTTTCCTCTTTCTTTCTGATAAAATTGACGATCGCAAAGAAGACTACAAATTCTATAGTTTGCTGACAGAAACTATTCCATTCAATCCTTCCGTCAAAACTGAAATATCAATCCCTGTTTATGGCTCTCTTAGTGTTGCAATGGAAATGTATGCAACGTATCGTCTCTTTCTTGTTTTCTTTGCTCTCGACGATTCTGGCATTCTCTTGGATTTCTCAAACACAATCAATTCGACTCATAAACATCAAAAATATCTGTAATGCATGTATTCTTACCGGCAACAACTCATAACACCCCTTTGCTCTTCATAAAAGGGGTGTTTAAATGCAGTGTAAATAATGTTTATTGTTGTGATTTTTGTGAAATATCAAATTAAAGGATTATGAAGACAAAGAAGGAGATGCGGGAGGAGTATAAACAGCTGAAGTTTCCGATGGGTGTTTTTCAGATTAGGAATGTGAAAAATGGAAAGGTGTTTCTGGGAAGCAGTATGAATCTGGAGAAAATTTGGAACAGGCATAAGTTTCAGCTTGAGATGGGTGGTCATAAGAGTAAGGGTTTGCAGAAAGACTGGAATGAGATGGGTGCGGAGTGTTTTGTGTTTGAGATTGTGGAAGAGATTAAAGAGAGTGATGACCCTGCGGTGGATAATGCGAAAGAGGTGGAGGTGCTTTTGGAGTTGATGGCTGAAAAGGTTAAGCCGGAGTATGTTTGATTTGGAATTTATTTTGGGGTGAAAGATGGGGATTGGAATTGAATAAAGTGCTTAAATTTATTATATTTACAGTTGTAGTTAAAATATTTGATTCAAGTTTATTGGGTTTTCACCGATTTCCATAGGAGGAATAGGTATAACCTGTTAGACATTTTTGTATAAAAACAAACATTTAATATTATGGTTATCCCTGAAAATTTAAAGTTTACGACCGATCACGAGTACGTGAAGGTAGAAGGTAATATTGCGATAGTAGGCGTTACAGACTATGCGCAGGGTGAGTTAGGTGATATTATTTTTATAGATTTCAGCAAGTCCATTGATGATTCAGTGAAGATGAGCGAGATAGTTTGTTCGATTGAAGCTGTGAAGACAGTGTCTGAAGCGTTCAGTCCGGTTTCGGGAAAGATTGTGGAAGTTAATTCCTCGATTAATGATCAGGCTTCAGTTGTAAATTCTGATCCTTACGGTGAGGGCTGGCTTTTTAAGATTGAAATGAGCGACCCGAAAGAGCTTGATGCATTGATGGATGCGAAGGGTTATGCTGCCTTAGTAGGCGGATAGAGAGTCTAGTTGTCAGTTGATAGTTGTCAGTTGTTAGCTGAAAGTTGACAGTTGATAGTATGGACGGACAACAATTAACGGACAACGATCAACTAATAACTGACAACGAACAACGATTAACGAACAACGATTAACGAACAACGAATAAAATGATGAAGATTATAATATCAAATTTGGCGGACGGTGAGCACGTTTATGAATTTAAGGAAGAGCCGTCGTTTTTTGAGCTTGAGGATTTTAAGACGAAGGATGGGTTGAACGTGAAGGTTAATCTGTTTAAGTCGAATATGCAGATACACGCGAAGGTGCGGCTTGAGGCGGATTGCTTTTTCCCGTGCGACAGGTGTCTGGAAGAGTTTGACTTTAAGCTGGAGAATGAGTTTGATGCGGTGTTTAAGTATTCGAAGGATGAGGAAGAGCTTAAATCGAATGATGATGAAAATCTTTTCTTTATAAGTCCTGAGACTAATAAGATAGATTTGAAGGAGATTGTGAGAGAGTATGCGCTGTTGTCTGTGCCGATGAGGAAGGTGCCTGAGGAAAAGGACGGAGTTTGTGTTTTTTGCAAAAAGAACATAGAAGAAATTTTAAGGAAGAATAAAGAGCAGGAGATAAATCCTGTGTGGAATAAATTATTAAACAAAAACTAAATATAACATAAGATGCCAAATCCAAAAAGAAGACATTCGAAAACAAGAGGAAGAAAACGCAGAACACATTACAAGGCAGCTGCACCGACATTAGTGACGTGCTCAAACTGTAATGAAATGAAACCAAGTCATCAGGTTTGTCCTGCATGCGGTTTTTACGATGGTAAGAGCGTAATACTTCCTAAGAAATAGTTTTAATGGTTCAGGAGAAAGAGAATATCGTCAGGATAGCAGTGGATGCTATGGGTGGGGATTTTGCTCCTGAATATCCTGTGCTGGGTGCAATTGAAGCAGCGCAGGAGCATAAGGGACTGGAGGTAATTCTTGTCGGTCCCGAGAAAGAAATTAATGATGTGATTGCGAAGCAGAATGTACAGCTTAGCAATCTGAAGGTTGTGAATGCTGATGAATGGGTAACGATGGACGATTCGCCTGCGGATGTTTTTAAGGCAAAGCCGAACTCGTCGCTGAATGTGGCGCTGAAGATGCAGAGGGAAAAACAGGCAGATGCGCTGGTAAGTGCGGGTAATACGGGTGCGGTACTTTCGCATTCCACTCTTAGGCTCGGAAGAATACAGGGTATTGGCCGTGCGACGATTGGAGCTGAGCTTCCTTCGATAAAAGGTTCTACGCTGGTGTTCGATGTGGGAGCAACTGTTGACTGCAGGCCAGACCACCTTGTGGAGTATGCGATTATGGGCAGTATATTCTCGAAGTATATTTATAAGAAGGATAATCCGAAGGTAGGACTGCTGAGCATTGGTGAGGAGAGATCGAAAGGAAATGAACTTTCGCTTGCGGCGATAGAGATGCTTGAGAAAGCGCCTATAAATTTTGTAGGTAATGTGGAAGGCGGAGATATACTGAGAGGGACTGTGGATGTTGTGATATGTGACGGTTATGTGGGTAATATACTGTTGAAGATGGCTGAGAGTGTACTGGATTTGTTTAAGTTTAAGTTAAGGGAATATTCGGAGAAGGGATTTTTCCAGAAGATATGGATAGGGATGATGTACGGAACATTGAAGAGGATACTGAAGAAGTTTGACTATCAGGAGCAGGGCGGAACGCCGCTGCTGGGAGTGAACGGGATTTCGATAATAGGACACGGGAAGTCTACACCTTATGCGATAAAGAAAATGATATTCAGGGCGGAAGAAGTTTCGCGGCTGGAGATAAACAATAAGATAGAGAAAGTTTTAAAAGAAAATAAATTAATTAATAAATAATAAAATGGCAAAAGTACAATCGTTTGCGGACAAAGCGGCTAAGTTAGCCAAAAAGGCAGAGAGCACCGTGATGTGCCCGGATACCAATCAGGAAACAAGACTGATAAACGTCAGACTTGTAGAAGCAGTAACAACAGAAAAAGGTTCGGTAAAATTTCTTGACAGGAATATGAGAGTTTACGAATCAACTTATAAACCATACAAAGGATAGGAGAATATCAATGGCAAGAGCATGTCAGGTAACAGGAAAAAAGCCTTTAACAGGTAACAACGTATCTCACGCGAACAACAGGTCGAAGAGAAGACAATTACCGAATTTACAGAAGAAAAGAATCTGGCTTGAAGAAGAGAAGAGATTCGTGACGCTGAAATTATCAACAGAGGCAATAAAGACAATAGATAAAAACGGACTTAAAGGATTGAAATAAATCCGATGGCTGCAACTATCAGCGTAATAATTCCTTCATACAACGAAGAAAAACTGATAGGCAGTACGATAAGCCAGTTTACGGATGAAATAAAGAGGAAGTACAGTGCCGAAGTGATAATCAGCGACGGCGGTAGTACAGACAGAACGATAGAGATAGCAGAGGGAAAGGTTGAGAGGTTAGTAAAGCATAATAAGAATGTGAAACAGAACATCTCCGAAGGAAGAAACAGAGGTTTTGAGGCTTCCACAGGTGATGTTCTGATTTTTTTTAATGCAGATACGTTTGTAAATGATGCGGGTGCGTTTTTTGAGAAGGCGCTTGAGGTGATTAACGGAGAAGGAGTAACGGCGATTGCGTGTCCCGTGAAGGTGTTTCCTTCGGAAGAGAAGTTGCAGGACAGGTTGTTTCATTTTACTTATAACAACTACGTGAGGCTTCTGAACTTTGCTTTTATGGGAATGGGAAGGGGCGAATGTCATATTATTAAAAGGGATGCGTTTGTGAAGGCAGGAGGATACAACGAGATACTGGGTGCGGGTGAAGATTTTGAGTTATACACGAAATTAAGAAAGATTGGGAAGATTAAGTTTTGCAAGGAGCTGATGGTTTACGAATCGCCGAGAAGGTACAGGAGGTACGGATACTTAAAGGTATTTTATGACTGGGCAAAAAATTCAATATGGATTACGCTGTTTAAGAAGTCACTTTCAAAAGAGTGGGAGCCGGTACGATGAAGTTTTTTAAAGTTCTTTCGGACAGCAGTGAGGCAGGAGTAAAGGCGAGGCTTGGTTTGATAACTACAGACCATTCAGAGATTGAAACGCCAGTGTTTATGCCTGTCGGGACGATTGGGACTGTGAAGGCAGTGAAGAACTCGGAACTGGAAGAGCTGGATGCACGTATAATACTGGGGAACACATACCATTTGTACCTGCGTCCGGGGAATGAAGTGATGGCGAATGCCGGAGGATTGCATAAGTTTATGAACTGGAAGAGGAGTTTGCTAACTGACAGCGGAGGGTTTCAGGTGTTTAGTTTATCCTCGCTGAAGAAGGTGGAGGATAAGGGCGTGTGGTTCAGTTCGCATTACGACGGTTCGAAGCATTTCTTTTCGCCGGAGAGTGTGATAAATACGCAGAGGGTGATAGGTTCGGATATAATGATGCCGCTTGATGAGTGCATTGCAACACCTGCGGAAAAGAGGCAGGCGATAAAGGCACTTGAGAGGACGACGCTTTGGGAGACGAAGTGTTTTGAAGAGTATAAGAATACGTCTCCGCATTACGGACACGACCAGAAGCTTTTCTGCATAGTGCAGGGAGCGACGTTTAAGGACTTAAGAAAGAGAAGTATAGAAGAGCTGATGGTAAATGATTTTGACGGATGTGCGATAGGCGGGCTTGCAGTGGGTGAAGAGAATGAAGTGATGTATGAAGTGACGGATTACTGCACGGATTATCTTCCGAAAGAAAAGCCGAGGTATCTGATGGGAGTGGGAACTCCTGTTGATATACTTGAATCTGTGGAGAGGGGAGTGGATATGTTTGACTGTGTGATGCCTACGAGGAATGCAAGGCACGGGAGGATATTTACTACTTATGGTGAGATAAACATAAGGAATGCTAAGTATGCGAATGATTTCAGGCTGATAGACGATGAGTGTCTGACTTATGCTTCGAAGAATTTTACATTTGCTTACATAAGGCATTTATTTATGGCGAAGGAGCTGCTTGGACCGCAGCTTGCCTCAATACATAACATAGGCTTTTATTTAAAGCTAATGCGCGACATCAGGGAAGCGATAAAGCAAAACAGGTTTAAGGAATTTAAACAAACATTTTTAACTAAATATAATTTAAACAAAACAAAATGAACATTATAGGAATCATCTTACAGGGACAGCCGATGGACTTATTGTCAACAATAGTTCCATTCTTACTTATCATAGTAGTATTTTATTTCCTTATATTAAGACCACAGCAGAAGAGAGCAAAGGAAAGAGCAAAGCTTCTTGAAGGCGTGAAGAAAGGCGATAAGATTATTACAGCAGGCGGTGTACACGGAGTAGTGGAAGGCGTGGAAGAGAAGACTGTACTCGTGAAGATAGCGGATAACGTGAAAGTAAAGGTTGAAAAGACAGGTATCGGAAGCATAGTAGGATTAACAGAAACAATAGAGAAAAAATAAGAACAGCGATTTCCAATCAATATGGATAAGACAAAGAAGCCGAAGTTAGATTCGATTAAATCGGCAATAGAAGATTTTAAGAAGGGCAAGATAATAATAGTAGTAGACGACGAGGACAGAGAGAATGAAGGCGATATGATATTCTCAGCCCAGAAATCCACGCCACAGCTTGTTAATTTTCTTGTGAAGTATGCACGCGGACTGATATGCGTGCCGATGGAGAAGAAAAGGCTTGATGAGCTTGGAATAGAGATGATGACGAGTGATAACACAGCAAGGCACGAGACGGCGTTTACGATAAGCGTGGATTACCTGGAAGGAACAACGACGGGTATATCTGCATTTGACAGGCATAAGACGATAAAGGCACTGATAGACAGGAAGACGATACCTGCGACACTTGGCAAGCCGGGACACATTTTTCCGCTGAAAGCGGAAGAGGGCGGCGTGCTGAAAAGAGCGGGTCATACAGAGGCGGCAGTGGACATAGCAAGGCTTGCGGGACATTATCCTGCGGGAGTACTTTGCGAAGTGCTGAAAGAAAACGGCGAGATGGCAAGACTGCCGGAGCTGCTTGAGATAGCAAAGAAGTTTAAGCTGAAGATAGTATCGATAAGGGATTTAATACAGTACAGATTAAGCAAGGATATACTTGTTCATCAGGTGGTGGATGCAAACTTACCGAGCAAGTTCGGCAACTTTAACATTATAATTTACAAGAGCAACGTGGACGAGAAAGAGCACATAGCACTTATAAAGGGAAATGTTAAAACGAAGAAGCCTGTTTTAGTAAGAGTACATTCGGAATGCATGACGGGTGATATATTCGGTTCGATGAGGTGCGACTGCAGGGAACAGCTTACGAAATCGATGGAGATGATAGAGAAGGAAGGAACAGGAGTGGTACTGTACATGAGGCAGGAAGGAAGAGGCATAGGGCTGGTGAACAAACTGAAGGCGTACAATTTACAGGAAAGAGGAAAGGACACAGTAGAGGCGAACGTAGAGCTTGGGTTTAAGGCAGACCTGCGCGATTACGGAATAGGTGCACAGATACTGAGAGACCTTGGGCTGACGAAGATAAAGCTTCTGACGAATAATCCGAAGAAGATAATAGGGCTGAACGGATACGGACTGGACGTGACGGAGAGGATACCGATAGAGATAAAGGCAAACGACATAAACAAAAAGTATTTAAAAACTAAAAGAGACAAATTAGGTCATCTAATTTTATTGGAAAAATCTAAAAAGAAAATCAAGTAATGGAACAGGGAATTGTATATTTAAGAAGAAGCAGACTCGTAGAGCTGGAGAATCAGCTGATTCAGTTAAAGACAGTAGAGAGAAAAGACATAGCGGAGAAGATAGCAGAGGCACGCTCACACGGAGACCTTTCGGAGAATGCGGAGTATGATGCGGCGAAGGAAGCGCAGTCACATTTAGAGCTTAAGATAGGCAAGCTGGAGAATTTACTATCGAGAGTGAAGATACTTGAAGCGGATGACATCCCTGACGGAGTGGTATACGTACTGACGATAGTAAAAGTACTTGATATGAAAACGAAGGAAGAATCAGTGTACACGCTTGTATCGCCGGACGAGGCAGATTTTGAACAGGACAAGATTTCCATAATATCACCTCTTGGGAAGAGTTTAATAAACAAGAAAGTAGGAGAGATAGCGAAGGTAGATGTGCCGGCGGGAATAATTGAATACAAAATTCTTGAAATAACCAAATAATAAAAGTCATGTTTTACAAGAAATTCGCAGAGATAAAAGTAGGAGTCTTTATATTTATTGCGATGGTGATAGTAACATCGACAGTATTCTGGGCAAAAGGATTTATAATGGGAAAAGACAAGCGTGAGATGATAGTATATTTCACGTCAATATCCAGTCTTAACTACGGAGACCCGGTATCGGTGAACGGAGTAACGAAGGGGAAGGTATCATCGGTGGAGCTTGAGGGTGATTCAGTAAAGGTAACGTTTGCGATAGAGAAAGACGTGAAGATAAAAACGGATTATACAGTGGAAGTAGCGTCACCAGAGCTGATGGCGGGAAAGTCACTGTTTATAAAGCCGGGAAAAGCGACACAGGAAATAGATTACACTAAGCCGTTAATCGGAGGACCCGGTTCGGATGTATCGTCGATAATGAAGACGGCATCAGAAATGACGGGAGACGTGAAGACATTAATATCGAAGTTTAACAAGACGGCGGACAATCTTGATTTAGTGCTGGTGAACATAAACGATATAATCGGGGACAAGCGTATGCAGGGTGATTTGAAGAGTACGTTATCAAATTTATCAGTAACATCGAGGAGTCTGAACGGACTGGTATCGGATTCGAGGAAGAACGTGAACAATCTTTCTGAGAGTGCAGACAAGACGATGAAGAGTGTGAACACGCTGATAGATGACACATCGCCGGAGCTGAAGAACACATTTAAGGACGTACAATCGCTGACGGTGAAATTTGATTCATTAGTAACGAACCTGAATTTCATAGTATCGGACATACATCAGCAGAAGAGCGGAGTAGGGAAGTTTATATATGACGACAAGTTTTTCAACAATCTGAACAAGCTGATAGAGGAAGTGGAGAAATTATCGGCAAAAATCAGGAAAGACGGAGTGAAGATAAACATATTTTAAAAGCAGATTATAAAAGAGAAAGCCCCGCAGCTTAAATGCTACGGGGCTTTTTTGTTTAATAAAATCTTTTATTACATATTGAAACCGAGGTTGAACCTGTGAGCGGCACCGATATTTCCTAAAGAGTTGAAAGCATAATCGAGTTTGTAGTTGTTAGCGAATTTAATACCGAATCCGGCAGAGAAGCCGCTGATTCCGAGAGAGGTACCGGTTTTAAAGTTTTGTCTTTCGACGTTGTTGTACCCGACGCGGAGGAGGACGTAGTCATTAAGTATAAATTCACCTCCAACGATGATGTTTTTGAATCTATCGAAGAATTTATCGTATGAGTTTGCAAGGTTAGCAAAGCCAAGGTTGACGGTGAGCGGAAGATGTTCGAGAGATTTAGTCATTCCGATTCTGATGTCGAGCGGAAGCTGTTCGGCAGTGCTGATGTATTTTTTGACCTGAGTACCGAGGTTTAGAACGCTAACCCCGAGGTTGAGTTTCTGTTCGGGGAAGACGTAGAGAGCGCCGAGGTCGAGAGCGAGTCCGACTGAGCTGTATTCATCGATGCTTGAATAGATGAATTTGACGTTAGCGCCGTAATTGAAGTTATTTTTATAGACGTTTGCGTATCCGAGAGAGAGGGCAAGGTCTGAGGCGCCGAAGGTACCCTGGTTCTGGTAGTTTTCGTCGTATTTATCCATAGTACCGTAATTGATGTAACGGATACCTGCGCCGAAGAAGCCAATGTCTTTATACTTCTGGGAGTAGGAAGCGTTACCTGCGTTAATATCCATAAGGTACTTGAAGAAGCCAACGCTTGCCTGTTTGTTTGACAGGGTGGCGAGACCAGCAGGGTTGTAGAAGATGGCGTTTACGTCGTTTTCCATAGAAACGAAGCTGCCAGCCATAGCAGAGGAGCGGGCGTCGACGTTTAGCTTGAGGAAATCGTAAGTATTTTGCTGCTGAGCTACAGACAGATTAGCTGCGAAAAACACGGCAACTAATAATGCTTTGAATAAATTATTTTTAGTAATAATCATAATGCAGTTGGTTAATAAATAGTATTTAACCTTAATAGCTCATCTCCTTTTTTATTCAATAATATTTATTTAAAATAATATATACAAGGGTTTTAATAAACAGAAAAGGAAGAGTATGTTTTTTCATATTCGAAGAACTCGACGGAGATTGCGGTGACTTTTGAATGAACGGGACCGTCTTTGACCAGATTGATAAATGTATTGACGGAGTTTTTTTCGCCTTCGACTTCGATTTCGACGTCTCCGTTGTGGAGGTTCTTGACGTAACCGAAGAGGCTGTACTGGTTTGCGAGACTGCGGCAGAAGTAGCGGAATCCGACGCCCTGGACTGTTCCTTTAACTGTGATTTTAGTTTTAATCATAATATAGAAATTGGATGTTAAACAATCTGTTTATTAAGTCTTTTCTTTATTTCCGAATAGAACTCTGAGAAGAGAAGTCCGCATAGGATAATGGCG
>CAIUQV010000331.1 GCA_903901375.1 uncultured Ignavibacteriota bacterium | reverse complement strand
TGTGACTGGAGTTCAGACGTGTGTCTTCCGATCTTACCTGAAAGTCAATTTTATCTCATCGAGTGTTGGCGGATTGCCGTACACGTCAACAAACTTTTTGTGCCTCTGGTTAATCTGCCGCAAATCATCAAGACCGAATATATGGTCAACGTGATGATGAGTATAAAGTATTGCGTCAAGGTCGGTTACGTTTGCTCGTAAAAGCTGCTGACGGAAATCTATAGAAGTGTCTATAAGTATTTTCTTTCCTTCTGTCTCAACAAACACGGAAGCACGGAGTCTTTTATCTTTAGGATTAGTGGATTTGCAGGTATGACAATTGCACCCGATGATTGGAACGCCCTGCGAGGTACCGCTGCCTAATACTACTACTCTTGTCATAACAGTTTCTGCTGGCTTTCCTTATCTATCAACTCGCGGATATTCGGTTTAAGATAAATTCCATCGACGCCGATTTCAGAAAGATTCTTTGCAAGAAAATTAATTTTCTTCTGCGGTTCGATATTTTTATTAAGCAGGAATAATTTCTGTTCACGCAGGAGACAGAACCCGCCTTTGAATAAACCTTTTTCAATCCTTACTGTATACCCTATCTGTGTATAAACATCGAGGAGTTCCGAAATCAGAATCTCCTGGTTTTCATTTATCTGAACATCTTTGGCTTTTTTAATAACTTTACTCATTTAAGGTATTCCTCTTTTAAGTCGTCTTCATCGTGCATAAAATACTTATACGAATACTCTTCCATCTGCTGTTTCTTTTCTTCTTCAAGAACAGCAAGACTCTTCTTCATTGGCTGAATTACTGCAATGACAATAACAGCATAGTATGACAGCAGAGCAATCCACGGCACACCTTTCAGAAATCCTATACGTTCACCGAATATTTTGAGCAATCCATCGTGTACGGGCGGATTGTTCAGGTATAATAAATAAAATTTAATGTCGAGGTACGAAGTATAGACTTCAACGGGAACAAATGTATAGAAAAGAATGACACACATAAGAAGCCAGGGGTTCTCGCGGAAGTTCAGTTGAGCTTTTTTAAGGAACATCACTGAGAAAAACAAAGTAGCTGCATAAGCCCCCATAATCAGTAGAGAAGAATGTGACAACATTCTGAAAATCCAGTTCTCCTCATCAGGAGGAATACTCGTTCTGAAGCTGAATTCATCATAATTTAAAAGGTCGTTGCCTATTAATGCACGAACATTAATAGCTCCAAGCCATACGACTGCCGATATTACCAAAAACGCTAACCAGAGTTTTGCTTTCTTATTCAATATAATTTTTTGTTTCGCTTAAAATTATTTAATTGAAGTGACACATTCAATTTAATAAGTCGTAAATCTTTTAAGAAATGATTTTGTTACATTATTACTTATTCAATCACTAAATTTGTAGAAATTAAACATAGTATAAAAACAGATGGAAGATAAAATCAAGAATTTACTTAATGGAATAAACGAGCCGTATCTGAAGAAAGGATTCACTGAACTTGGGTTTGTGCAGGAAATATCTTTGAATGGCGATAAACTGAAATTACGTTTAGGAATATCCGATACCGGATATGACGGATTAGCAGGGCTTCAGGACAGCATCGCAAGTAAGATAAAAGAAGGAATTCCCGGTATAAAGAATGTTGATGTGGATTTTACTCTTGGAGTTGTTAATCACGACAATAAACAGAAATCGATAGTACTTCCTAAGGTAAAGAATACGATTGCAATTGCTTCGGGAAAAGGCGGAGTTGGAAAATCTACAGTAGCAGCAAACCTTGCAGCTACACTAACGCTTGAAGGTGCAAAAGTCGGATTGATAGATGCCGACATTTACGGACCTTCAATCCCTATAATGCTTGGTGCAGGAGGAAGACCAGGAATTGTAAGCGTTGAAAACAAGAACAAGATGCTGCCTGTTGAACAGTATAACATTAAACTTATGTCGATAGGTTTTTTAATAGAAGACAATTCAGCGGTTGTATGGCGCGGACCGATGGCTTCGAGTGCACTGAAACAGTTTATGACTGAAGTGGAATGGGATGAACTTGATTACCTTTTATTTGACATGCCCCCGGGAACGGGCGATATACAGCTTACATTAAGCCAGACGGTACCACTTACGGGTTCAGTAGTTGTTACCACACCGCAGGAAATATCTTTAGCTGATGCACGCAAAGGACATCTGATGTTTGAGAAAGTGAACGTACCAAACCTTGGCTTTATAGAGAACATGAGTTATTACTTAAAAGAAGACGGCGGTAAGGAATTCATATTTGGACAGGGCGGCGGTAAGAAAATAGCTGATGAATTCGGCGTGAAACTTCTGGGTGAGATTCCTGTTGACACAAACATAAGAGCAGCGGGCGACAACGGCAAACCGATTGTGTTAGCAAATCCGGAATGCGAAGTGAGCAAAATATTCAGGAAGATAGCAAAGAACCTGATACTGGAAATCAATGAAAGAAACATATCACCTTCGAAGAATCAGGGATTAGAGATACTTATTTAATTATAAAATTATACGGATGGTTACAGGGATAAACCTGTAACCATTTTAATTTCATATCATAAAACTCCCATTTTTATTAAATTTGTGTATGAGTAAAGAATTAAGTTTAGAGAACATTGAAGAAGTACTAAGCAGAATACGTCATTATTTGCAGGTTGACGGAGGTGACGTGGAAGTAGTCAGCATTGAGAATGACAACATAGTAAAAGTAAGACTGCTTGGTGCATGCAACACGTGTCCTTTGAATTTAATGACACTTCGTGCAGGGATTGAACGTACGTTAATGCTTGAGTTTCCGCAGATTGTAAGAATAGAATCAGTAGCCTGATTTTTCTGCTTTAATAAGATTATCAGTCTTTCCCAAATCTATAAACACTGAATTCCCGGCATCATACCCTTTAATTATTTTCCGACTGTCAAGATAAACATCAATAATATCTTTGTAATCATTCTTATAATCCAAAGAGAAAATCTCATTCGATATAATATGCATGCCATTGAAGGCAAAATAATTATCATTCATAACATCGGATTTAATCCTGCCGGTCAGATTAAAGTTATCATCAAATTCCAGATAACGTGAAGTTTTTCTTTTCTGAACTGCCAGCAATGCATATGGTTTTGATAATTCGTACTCTTTCACTAACAGTTCGATGTTAAAGTCAGTGAAGACATCAACGTTTAAAACGAGAAAACATTCTTCAGACCGCAGATATTCCTTTGCGTTCAGCACTCCCCCGCCTGTTCCGAGGATTTCGGCTTCAGCTATAACGTTTACTTTAATGCCGAAATTATTTTCCTGAAAATATTTAACAAGCTGTTCGCTGAAGTGATGAGCATTGACAACAACTTCCTTAATGCCGGTTGATTTAAGTTTTTCAATCTGATAAGAAATCATCGTTCCTTTTTTAAAAGGTACGAGTGCTTTCGGGAGGCTATCCGTTAAAGGTTTAAGTCTTGTGCCGAAACCTGCGGCGAGTATCATAGCTTTGTTTATCATAACATAAATTAAAAATCAGAAGAATAACTAAAAAGGTATAAGGAAGAGCCGCTTCTGTCCAAAACGTTAGGAACAACAAAAACCCATAATTTATAAGTCGTGATTTTGTTTGTTCGAAGAACGAAATTCAATATCATGGCGAATTAACACTTTTAGATTAAATATTTAACAAACTAAACCTGAACTACTCGTGAAATGAGTAACGGTTAGAAATAAAGAATTGTTTATGATTATTAAGATTAAATTTTAATATCTTCCACATTAAGCAATTTGTGACCTTCGAATACAGTAACGATGAAAATAGTTTTTTCTTTAATCATATAAACTATTCTATAATTC
>CAIUQV010000330.1 GCA_903901375.1 uncultured Ignavibacteriota bacterium | reverse complement strand
TTGTAAAGTCCGTAAACGTACAGAAATCCGGAAATCCCATATCCTTGCTCACCCAGTTGTTTCCCATATCTGTTGAAGCAGCAAACCCGTGTATGCATCCCGCGTACAATATACCGTTTTTCTTATACATCGCATACAAACTCTTCCGTCCGTCTGGAAAAGTAGGCAATCCTGAATTGGTTGGCATCGTCCAGTTTAGTCCGTGATTCGTTGATATCGCAAGCCCCTTCTGGCTTGGGACATAAAATAATGAATCTGCATTGTATGAATAGTTCGGTACGAAACCAAGCGTTCCAATGTTTAACGGCTGCCAGTTTGCTCCGTTGTCCGATGTATAGTGGTAAACCGTGTAAACCGGCGGATTTACAGTGTTGCTCCTTGTTATCACTATATTACCGCTTGATATCACATTGAATACCCCGTTACCGTTAATTCCGTTTACGAAACTCTGCTGCCAGCTCTGCCCTTCATTCGTCGACCATATCACACCTCTTTCATACGTTCCGAAATATATGCAGTTTCCCGATACCGTAACATCGAATATTCCCGATAGTATATATCCCGTACTGACTGAATCCCAGTTTGCTCCGTTATCTGTTGACTTTAATATGCGGCCTGCAAAGGTTGTGTTGGATACTCCCGCAAAGAGAGTATTGTTCACTTTGACAATCTTCTCGATATTATCCCCCGCCGTCCCGTTGCACAGCGTCCATTGTGCAAATGTATATCCTGAATACAGGAAAAATAAGATAATTAATAGTGTTTTTTTCATAATGTTCTCCTTAGGAAATAAAACTTCAAATGCATTATTAAAATTCAGTAATTTCCTTTAATTGTATTTTATCTTGCAGTATGTTTTTCTATTTTTATTAAGCATTATGAAACCTAAATCTACTTAACAAATGAAATATATTTTTTTCTTAGCCATATCTTTTATCTTCTTTACTGCAGTAAGTTCTTCTGCACAGAATATTAAAAGATTCAGCGATTACTCTGCCGTTATGAGTAATGCAAATCTCGAACAGCAGGCAGTAGACGCGATTAATCAAAAAGCCGATAACGAACACTGGAAAGAAAGATACTCCAAAGCAGTTATTTTATCCGATGACTGGGTTACGGAAACGAATGAATACACGGGAACAATCGTTTGCAGAAAGTTATACATGATGTTGTATGGCGTATGGCCTGACGGTAAATGCAAGGCAGTGTATTTCGGCTTCAGACAGGACTATAACGGCGGAGGTAAATACTCAAAAACTCTGCAGTATCACTCTATCGGTGATATGAAAGATATTGAGTGTGATTAGTTCTTTCGGAATTACAAATTTTAATACAGGTACGGAATAATTTTCTTTGTTCCGGACTTGTATTTTTCATAAACGTCACCAAATCTGTCAGTTAATAACTTTTCCTCAACTTTAATTCTATAACTGATTGCTATAAAAAATGGTAGTGTTATAACAACAATAGAAACTAAATTGCTCATAGCAATCGAAAGACCTGAAAGTATCATTATCAGCCCTGTATAACTTGGATGCCTGATACTTTTGTCAGACAGTCTGTCTTTAATAAATGTTCATCATTAACCGCAACATCAACCGTAAAAGCTTTTTTCAACTGAAATATCGCACTCCATCTTAGTATAAAGCCTGAAACAAAAATCAATATTCCTGCATACAGAAATATTGAATAAGGCAATAAGAGTATTTTCAGATTTGCAGAATAAAAACCTGCTACAAGAACCAGGGGTATCGTTACCCATAAAATAAGCAATGAACCTTTATCGCCTTGTTTCGATTCAGGATTTTTCTTTGAACGTTTCACGAGCATTAAAACAAACTCTGAACCAAAGAAGACATACGACAGAACTATAAGTAAATTCATTTCAGGATTGTGTTTTATTAACCATTAATCATTTTTATACATCTCAATCTTTTTAATCTTCCACGAGTTCATTTCAGAATCTACAAAACCTGTCAC
>CAIUQV010000329.1 GCA_903901375.1 uncultured Ignavibacteriota bacterium | reverse complement strand
CAAAAGCAAAAAATCGGTAATACCGTCAGCGGTAGCAAGTTTTGTAAATGCCGGACGGTATGAGAAAAACAGTATTCAGGTGATGATTATTAATGCCGGTATGATTAACTCCGAGACGATGCAAAAGAGTTTTGACAGGGGGTTGTTTGATAAATACACTGTTCCATTTGATGCAATTGGAGCAACGAAATCCTTTATGATAATTGACGAGCCGCACAAATTTGCACAAAGCAATAAAACCTGGGAGAACATTCAAAAGATGAAACCCCAGTTTATTTTGCGATATGGTGCAACTTTTCAAGGATATGAAAATCTGATTTATACGCTGACGGCGGTTGATTCTTTCAACAGAAATTTAGTAAAAGGTGTAATTGGTCATATTACAGAATTTAAAGCGGGTCAAAATGCTATTGTGAAATTCATTAATTCAGACGGCACGGAGGCAAGTTTTGAATTGATAGAAAACGAAAAGCGAAAAACTGTAACCGTTGCCAAAAGAGAAAGCCTTAAAAAGGTTCACTCCGAAATGACAGATTTAACGATTGAAAATCTGAACAAAAGTACAGTAGTATTGTCGAACGGACTGGAAATGAAAAAGGGTGACAAAATAAACCCTTATTCGTATGCAGAGAAATTACAGGAAATAATGATTCAAAAGGCGATTAGGCATCATTTTGAAATTGAAAAAACTTTGCTGACAAGAGATGTAAAGATAAAACCGCTTACACTATTCTTTATAGATAACATAGATGAATACCGAAATAAAGAAGGATACATACGGAAAACAGTAGAACAATACATCAAAGCCGAAATTGAAGAATTGCTTAAAACCGAAAAGGACACTTTCTATAAAGCATACCTTGAAAAAACGCTGATTGACCTTTCGGTTACACACGCAGGTTATTTTTCGAAAGACAATACCGAAAAAGATGAGGCAATAGAAAAAGAGATAAACGAAATATTGCACGACAAACAAGCAATGCTTGATTTGGAAAACCCAAGAAGATTCATCTTTTCAAAATGGACTTTACGCGAAGGCTGGGACAATCCGAATGTATTCCAGATTTGTAAACTCAGAAGCAGCGGGGGTGAAATATCAAAATTGCAGGAAGTAGGCAGAGGATTGCGTCTGCCGGTTAACGAATACGGCAACCGAGTAAAGGATGAACAGTTTTATCTGAACTACTTTGTGGATTTTACAGAGAGCGATTTTGTAGATAAACTGGTAAATGAAATTAATCAGAAATCGGGAGCGATTTCAGTTGAACAAGTTCATGAAAAACTTTCCGAACAAATGGTTAAGAAAATATGCGAATTGTACAACACAACGGAAGATGAACTTTTGGAAGTGTTGGACACAAATAATGTGATTACAAGGACAAATTCGTTTAAGACAGGCGGTTTTGACTACATCAAACAAAATTATCCACGAATTTTTGAAGGCGTTAATTCCAACAAGGTTCGCAAAGCTACTGATCCGAAAAAGAAGGTTGTAGTAAGAACTGCAAAGTACAAAGAGCTGAAAGAACTTTGGGAAAAGCTGAATGAAAAAGTAATTCTTGAGTACAAATTTGACAATGAGACAATATTCGGAAAATTATTTACAGACTTCTTAAAAAAGCAAAAAGATAATTTCGCAACAGACGGAATCAACGAATTAATTTCAAAAGTTGAGATAAAGGAAAACAAGGCATCGGCTAATGTAGAAGAATCAATATACACCCGTAGAATAGATAATATTCCCACAATGAAGTACAGTGATTTCCTTAAAGATCTTTCTAAAATTCTTAATATTAATCTCAAGACACTACACGAATCAATAACTATTGCAGGTACCGATATAAATAAATACTTAAATCAAACAACACTACGGGTTATCAAACAGAATTATGATTATTTCTTAATGGCAAATGCTATTGATAAATTCAGCATTGAGTATAAAAAGGTTACCAACAACGTTCATCCGACTAAACTGACCGACGAGAAGGGAAATGTGCTAAAAGAAATATCGGCTTCGGATATTGGCATTTTATTTTCAGACGAAGAAGTTGCCTCAAACTACTTATTGGATGAATTGTATTTTGATTCTGATTTAGAAAAGACAAACATCAGGGATAATATTAAAGAAGTAATAATTTTCACAAAAATCCCAAAGAACTCAATTAAAATTCCTGTTGCCGGAGGTAAAAGCTATTCACCTGATTTTGCTTATGTGTTGAAATTTAGTGATGGTGAGCAGAAGTTACATTTTATCGTTGAAACAAAAGATGTAAACAGCAAAGACGGACTCCGGGATGAAGAAAAAT
>CAIUQV010000328.1 GCA_903901375.1 uncultured Ignavibacteriota bacterium | reverse complement strand
TTAAAATCAACCGTATAATAACCTGCCTGCTTCACCTCATTCACAAGTGTCTTTATTTCCCTTCCCGTAATATCATATATTTTCAAAGTTACAAAACCCTGTTTCGGCAAAGCAAAGTTTATCTTTGTTACCGGGTTGAAAGGGTTAGGGATATTTTGTGATAGTTTAAATTCCTTTGGGATGTTGGAATTATAAATAAGATTGTCGCCACCGTCACTTTCAATTCCTCCATCTGGTGTAATTCCTGTAGTACTTACAAAATCTGACTTTACTGAAACTAAATTAGTATTATCTACAGCTTTCACTCTATATCTTACAGGGTACTTTGTACCAAATGGTGGTAACTGATCAAGATTGGCACATTCATATTGCAAAACAGAATAATCTTCATAATGAGGTGTAATGTCTACGGGTATATCAACAGTAGCTATTAAAGTGTAATTGTTTTCATCTGGTACAGTTGTCATATTGATAGCTGTAACACGCCAAACTTCGTATCTTTTATATTTTGATTTTGACCCTCTTACCATATCGGGTTCCATGTTATGATTCCATGTTATTTTTGGAACACACCATCCGTTTTCAGGGTAATAATACTCATGCTTAAGTCCCATAGGTCTTGATGGCGGAGTTAGTGCAAGTATTTGTGATTCTGTCATTCCATTATCACCAACTTTATATATTTTTATATTAGCAGTAGTTCCGTTTGAACTTTCGAAATAAATAAAGATTCCCGATGTATCATTATTCCACTTCAATGTTGAAGGACTTGAATATGTTGAGAATACTTCATTATAGCCTGGTTTCCAAGGATCGTATCTATCACCCATTAAGCCATTTTTTGTGTAAATATCTTCATCGTTAACAAGGGTTCGGTCAGTTCCCATATAACATGCACTTATCGGTTGTTTTCCAAAGCCCCACCAACAAGGCCATGTTTTATCATTTATATTATGATGAAAACTAATTTCATCTCCGTATGGGTTTGGATTAAAAATTAAAGAGGGGTCATTTGAGTAGAGCACATTCTTTTTCTTATAAATTTTCCAATTGTTTTCGGAAACAAAGCAATTATAAACTAAATTTACAGTACCTAATCCCTGATATTCCCATTCCCAATAACCATCAGCACATTCCATATCTTGAGGCGAGATATCACTATAAGGTAATTTTAAAGTATCAACGTGATAAATGTAAAGCCCTTTTCCATAATCTGTATTATCACCATATTGAGATAAAGATGCAGTATCGCCCAGCATAACTCTATCCCATTTTGAAATTTTGTTTCTGTTTGCTAATAGAAAATACTCAGGACCATCAATAGGAATTTTTAGAATCTCACCTGATCCAGTGTTCCGAGATGAATAATCTCCTAATGTGTTCGTTTGTCCAAACGTAGCAATGGTTGGGGTCATATATTCGTTCAATATCATATCATAAGGTGAATAAAAATATTCTAGTCCAATACCATAAGAACAGTTTGAATAAGTTACATGCCCTTCTGTATATGTCATGAAATGTAAATGTTCATGTCCCAAAGCTGCTATGTAATTATCAACTGTTCCATTAAAAGATAATGTAACACCTGACCCGAAAGATGAATTCGAATAGTCTATAAATATACTATGTTCTGGATCTATTTCATTTATAGAATATAAATCAAAGTGACCGAGTGCATTATAACCTGTTTTGTTCCATAATGCAGAACGTAAAGTGTCATCATACATAAATGTTCCAGGCGATTTATGTACTTTATATATCATATCAACATAATGATCTCCATCACCTAAATCGCAAAACACAAAATTGTTTCCAACTTTTTTCCACCTGTCATATGGTCTCCAATCTGTTAATCCCTGAGCTATTACACTTTCCCAAATATCTTTATTAATTGCATGCTCGCAAGAATCTTGCTTCTTCCCCGCATCAACCCAGTACTCTTTGGCCGTTTTTGGAAGAACAACTGAAAATGCCCCACTTGGGCTTATTACATGAAATGCACCCCTGCTGATTTCTGCCCAACGGGAACTAATCATTTCTGTATTTGAGTTGTATTTTTCCCAAAATGGGATTGTTGTATTTGTGTTCTTTTGTATAGCTATCAAATCTTCAAGAAAGGTTGGTGAATCATTTGCAGGCCAAATATATCTTGGATCTAAATCATACTCATTTTTAAATTGCACAAAAACAACAAGAATCGGAAATGCTGCATACGGGTCTGAACTAACATCAGTTCTTGTAGGTTTTGAAATACCTCCAAATGGATTTCCAATCAAATTATTCGATCCTGTGGGTGGAGAAACAGAGCCACAATCAAATTTGTAAAGTTGTGAATAAATATTATTTATAGACAACATCACAACAATTAAAGAAACAAGAAAGATTATTTTTTGTTTCATTTTTTACTCCTTATAGTTAAATTAATAAATAGTGGGAATATCACACTGCTATCGAAATCTAATCTTTTGTTGCTTTTAGCAGAGACGTCCTCTTTTAAATATTCGCACAATTCTTAATTAAATTTATTTTATTAAGATCATTGTCTTGGTTTCTTTTTTTACATCATTTAAATACAACGTATAGAAATAAGCCCCACTGGAAAGGTT
>CAIUQV010000327.1 GCA_903901375.1 uncultured Ignavibacteriota bacterium | reverse complement strand
GTTTGAATTCATTTCCTTGATTTCTACATTTATCTTCAGTCCGCACATCTTCTCGAGGTATATAGGCAGTACTGCCGTCCAGTTCTCATCGTTTACTACACCAGGAAAGTTTATCCTGAATGACCTTTCTTCTATCTTTCTCAGGAAGTTCTCGTCAAGACTTAAATATTCCTGCAAAAGCTGTACGCTGAATATTGAATCCGTTGAACAAACAAATTCCAGTATGCGTTTTATAAATCCTGTAGTCACTTTGCCATCTGGCAGATACTTTTCTTCTTCATCTTTTGTTTCGAATATCCTCTTCAGGAATTTATCCTTTTCGCCGAAACTATCGTCGTACAGTACTGCTAAATCCCAGCATTGTTCAATTGGTAAACCAATCACTTCCAAAAATATTTCTTTAGTTATATTTTCTTTCCATAGCAATCTGTTGTAATGAGAATTTTCTAAATCGAAGAGTTTGTTCTTTGTTACGATAATCCTCTCTTCATCAAAACCTTTTTCCTTTAGGAGTCTTTCAAACAGCAGTCCGTCTATCGTTCCTGCTTCGTTGTACCACCATTCAACAAGTGAAGACGAGTCGTGTGTTGATACTGTCGCCGATGTCAGCCATCTGAATTTTTCCTTCGGAATAAATTCATACGCATCTTTTATCCATCTCTGCACGTCCATTCCCGGAACACCGTATTCCCAGAGCACTCTCCCCGAACATTCAGGCACAGTCCCTAAATCTTCTGCACACGGCAGCAGGCTTGACTCCGCCACCATCGAATCAAGAAGTTTCCTTCCCGTATCTTCCCATAGATGTTCACTCGCAGGAGAATACTTTCCGTTCAGTCCGCCTGTTTCTATCGGCTCGCTTTCTTCAATAGTCCATACTCTGAAAAATCCTACGAAGTGATCTATGCGGAACATGTCATAAAAGTTCTCGGCATACTTTAGTTTATTATTAAAGTATTTAAAATTATCTTTCTCAATTTCATCTCTGTTATAAGGCGGCATTCCCCATCTTTGTCCTGTAGAAAAATACATATCAGGTGGTGCTCCGGATAATAAATTCAGATTAAAGTAATGCTTGTTTGCCCAAACGTCACAGCTGTCGCGGCTTACCAGAAAAGGAATGTCTCCCATTATATAAATCCCGCGTTCACTTGCATACTTCTTCGCACCTGTCATCTGCTCAAACAACTGCCACTGCAACCAGTAATGAAACCTTATTTTATCGTAATTGTCTTTCTCAAATTTCTCTATAGCTTCACCGTCTCTGTTTTTAAACTCATCTTTCCAGTCTTCCCAGGAATCATTTCCGTTCATGAATTTTATCACTTTGTATATCGCATAATCTCTCAGCCAGTATAGATTTTCTTCAACGAACTTATCAAACCGCCTTATGCCGTTCAGGTAACTCCTTCTGTAAATCCTCCAGAGCAATTCCACCTTGCCCTGCTTTATCGCATAATCAACCTTGTCATTCGTATGCTGAAACCGTGTTCTTAATTCTCTTATGTCTTTTTTGAAAGGAGCAAGGTTCACTTCTTTTAAACTTTGTATGGATAAATACATCGGGTCGAGAGCAAATGATGAGACGCAGTTGTACGGTGCGAAGTCAAACCCCGTATCGTTGAGCGGAAGGAGCTGAAGTATTGTGTGGCCCGTCAGCTCGCACCATCTCACGATTGATTTAATGTCAGGTATCTCGCCGATTCCGATACTC
>CAIUQV010000326.1 GCA_903901375.1 uncultured Ignavibacteriota bacterium | reverse complement strand
TCTTATTCTTCTTCAGGTCAATAATTTTATCGGACATAACCGTAATGCTCGAATCGCTTATGTTAGCCTCAAGGTCGCGGACATAAAATATTTTATAGTCGCCTATTTCCTCGCTCTTCAGGTTCAGCTTTTTAAGCTTTTCGGAATAGCTGTCGCTTTTAACTACAGCAAGAGCAATCTTGTTCTTCTCGAGGTATGTTTTAATATCCAGTATGTTAAGTTCTTCCAGAGTAGGTTCTTTCTTCTTTTTCTTTTTGGTTTCTTCTTTTCTTAGCAGAGGAAAATTACCGAGTATAAACTTTGAGGGATTGTTTGATATTGTCTGAACGGCAAAGATATCGTAGTAACCTTCCACTTCTTCGAAGTACACTTTATCATCTTTCTTGACGTAGTTCTTTTCAACTCTGTCCCTTATCAGTCTTCCTGTTTCATAAGTATCTTCCCTGAACGGCTGCGGATAATAGAAACTCCATATAATGTTTCCGAGAATAATTGCACTGAAGAAACTTACTGCAACCCACTTTCTGAAATTGAATATCTGCCAGGCTGCCATTGGAATAAAAAGCATCGCATTGATGACTATGTACCTCGAAATCATATTCGTTCCGCCGGTTCCGAGCAGACCCTGAAGCATCAGGAGAATAAGTTCAGCGATGTTGAAGAATGCAAATATGCTAAGCAGAGTTACGTCCGTCTTCTTCTTTAGAAACCCGCTGATGCAGTCATAGGAAACCTTCAGAGCAAAGAAAGATGTCAGCGGAGCAATGTAGAAAATGAAGACGGGGTATTGTACCACTTTCTGCAATACTTTAATGCCGCCGTAATCTTCGTATATTTTATTCGTTTCAGAAGCAAAATACATCATGCTTCCGTTATCAATCAGGTTTCTTAAAAGCCACCATAGGATTGTAGACAGTGCAAGAGTTGAAACAAGAAATGCCCTGTAGTTTTTATCAGCACCTTTTTTCAGAATAAGTTCTGTATAACCGACATAGATGACGAAGACGATACTGAAGAGCCATCCCTCGTACCTGAACATATTGCCGAATGCAAACATCACTGTTGCGAGTACCAGGACCCTGTAAGTGCCGTTTTCTTTCTTGTACAGCACAGCGTAATAAATTCCTGCAACGATAAAGAAGAAGTGAATAGACTCAGGCAGACCGGAAATGCTGAGCCATACCTGAAAAGGGAAGAATATGAATATTACCGTCGACAGAATTGCACTCTTCTTATCGAAAACAATCAATGCAAGTTTATAGAAGAAATATGTTGTTGCGGTAGAGAATAAAATATTTGTAGTTGTTGCGGCAAGATAAAGGTCTTTTATGAAAACCATCACTATTCCGTTTACCCAGAAATGTGGTGACAGCCAAACGCCTGAATTTATAACAGGATTCTCGTGCCATTCAAAAGATTTTACAGTCCGGCAATAATCGTCTGAGGAAAGCCACTTGTATCCGGAGTTAATTATTAATACCTGAAAAACAAATTTCAGCGAAATAAGTATCAACAGTATTAAATAATCACTGCCGAGAATTTTTCCCGAGACATCCTTAAATATTTTCAGACTTTTATTAATCACTTATTAAGTTTAATTCTGAAAGTAGTCCCTTTTTCAAGAACTGATTCGTGCAGCAGAAGTTTTCCTTTATGATAATCGTCTACTATTCTTTTTGAAAGACTCAAACCAAGACCCCATCCGCGTCTCTTTGTGGAAAAGCCCGGACGGAAGATATCCTTTTTGTACTGCTTATCGATTCCTTTTCCGTTATCGCTTACGTCAAGAATTATTTCTGTGTGTTTATCATGAATATCAAAAACTATTTTGCCGTGCGGTTTATCCATTGCGTCGAGAGCATTCTTCAGAAGGTTTTCAATAACCCATTCGAAAAGGTCGCGGTTAAGATTTATATAAATTTCATTGGGAATGTTCAGTTCAATATTCACCTTATTGGAAACTGTTCCGTCTGCACCGACAAGTCTG
>CAIUQV010000325.1 GCA_903901375.1 uncultured Ignavibacteriota bacterium | reverse complement strand
CTTGTGATTACAAAATCAGGAGAAGAGCTGAAGTTTAAACTTTCCAGCAGACCTGAGACAGAAGGGATTTTAAGACACTGGAGGAACGATACATTAATTTGCAAGTTCAGCGATTTAGTAATTGGGAGATGCCTTGCACCGGTAAGTACTGAGAACGGAAAAATAAAAAGTATAAGGATAAAGGCGGCAGATTTTGTTGACCCGCTGTATTATGAGTTTTACAGAAAAGACTAGAGCACTGATTATAATCATCAAAGAACAGACACGAATTAACACTAATTTACGCGAATTAATTTTTAGGGGTAAGAGACAAAGATTAAACGAATTATAGGAATAAATTGTTAGCAATAATATAAAATATCAGATATGCCGGAACAATTGCCAATAACAACATATGGAATGGAGATACTTCGGAAAGAAGTGAAACCGATTAAAGAAGTGGATACAAAGTTGATAAAACTTGTACAGGATATGTACTATACTATGGATAATGCAGAGGGTGTAGGTCTTGCTGCTCCACAGGTGAACGAAAATATATCACTTTGTATTGTGGATATTTCCTGCATTGAAGAACACAAGCATGTTAAGCCACTAACTTTAATAAACCCTGTTATAATAGATAAACACGGCGAGTCGGTGATTGAAGAAGGATGCCTGAGCATACCTGAAGTGAGAGGCAAAGTGACAAGACCGGAAAAGATTTTCCTGAAGTACAATGATTTCGACATGAAAGAACTTACCATGGAAGCAGAAGGTTTCTTTGCACGCGTCATTCAACATGAGATAGACCATTTGCACGGTAAGCTTTTTGTAGATTATCTTGATGAAGATGAGCTTAAGAAAGTGAAGGCTATGCTTAATAAAATCAAGAAGTTTAAAGTACAGCCTGACTATCCAATTTTCAGCAAAGCTTAATTACACGGATGAGAATAGTCTTAATGGGTTCACCAGATTTCGGAATTCCTTCCTTTAAATCAATACTTGATTCAGGTTATGACGTACCAGCAGTGGTTACTGTGCCAGACAAACAAAAAGGCAGAGGGCTGAAGGTTCAGCAGTCAGACGTAAAGAAGTTTGCATTAGAAAACAACATTGAAGTCTTACAGCCGGAAAGTTTAAAAGATGAATCATTCGTACAAGCATTAAAATCTCTCAATCCAGATTTATTCGTAATCATAGCATTCAGAATACTTCCACGTGAAATTTTTAAGATTCCAAGACTCGGCTCTATAAACCTGCACGCTTCACTGCTGCCGAAATACAGAGGTGCAGCACCGATAAACCGGGCAATAATCAACGGAGAAAAAGTTTCGGGACTGACAACTTTCTTCCTTGATGACAAAGTTGACACAGGGAACATAATCCTGCAGAAGGAAATCACCATTGACATAAATGAAACATTTGGAGATGTATATTACAGAATGTCTGAAGCGGGCTCCCCTCTTTTACTGGAAACGATTGAAAAGATTAAAGCCGGAAATATGAATTTATTGCCGCAGGATGAATCACTGTCAACAAAGGCACCAAAGATATTCAGGAATGATTGTGTGATAAACTGGAACGACAGTGCTTACAGCATTCATAACTTTATACGCGGTCTTTCGCCTGTACCGGGAGCTTACACGACTCATTCGGGTAAAATCTACAAAATACTGAAATCAGCTTTAACAGAACTTAAATCTTCTTGTCCGGGAGAACTCACAACCGTAGACAAGAAGCTGTATGTGGGTACTTCTGATTTCAATATTGAAATACTGCTGCTTCAACCCGAAGGAAAGAAACCAATGCCTGCATCGGATTTCATAAACGGAATGAATAAGACAGAG
>CAIUQV010000324.1 GCA_903901375.1 uncultured Ignavibacteriota bacterium | reverse complement strand
TCTTTTTTCATTTTATACTCACTTAATTATTTGAGAACCATTTAAGGCTATCATTAACTTATTATTTTCTAAAACCAAGTTCTTTGTTCTTTAAAGAATATTTTCCGTTTTCAAATGAATATAAACTTCTTATTGTGAAAAAGAATTTATCGTTATGTGAAGTATATTCTTTCACTTTGTCGTCAGGAAGATTTTCTTTATCTAAATATCTATAGAATATTTATTAAACATTTTTCCTAGAATGTTTATAAAATGTAAAAACCATTTATGTACCCTCTACCAATCCATTAGTTATTCTATTAAACCTGCCATCTTCTAAGCCCCATAATTCATAAGACCCACCCTCGTAAGACCCGTTATATAAGATTAATTCATCTATTCCGTCTGAATTAACATCAATCGTTCCTAACACACTGTAATATTCCCCAAATTTCTCATAATTATATTTTTTTAAGTCATTTTTTCCTGGTGTTTTAAATTCTCTTAATGTATTAATTATTTTGCCATTTTCGTTTAATAAAAATACTGCATTTGCATATATGCCTTCATATTTATAAACATAGGAGGCTGCGAAAATATTGTCACCAGAATTCATATTAAATTTAAATATTTTAATATTCTCACTAAATTCTTCAAATTTGCCGCCATTTTCTTTAAGAAATACAAGTTTTTTTCTAAAAGCTTTTAAATACTTATCGATTTCTCCATTATAATCCCCATCGTTCTTTATTTCCGAAATATCGGATGAAGTTGATAATATGACAAAATTATTATCTTTTTCTTCATCTCCTTGAATGGTATTAAATGATTTTAAATAATGTGTCATCATATTTTTATTAAGTTCTTCATTTACAGAAAACATATCATAAAATTTAGCACCTGAACCTCTTGTCATTAATGCATAACCATCTAATTTTAAATTAAAGACTCCATATATTGTAGATATATACAAAATGTCGTTTAATCTTAAACTTGTATATTTTTGAAACTCGCTAATCAAGGAGTTAAATTCAATATAGTGCCATCCAGTTTCATCTTCAATTATTCTGTTTGAATTTTGTTCCCAAATTCTATTAAGCGTTTTAGCCTTAGGAGATTCATAATCGTTGTATTCGTGTGTTTCGTCTATGAATACTTTATTATCAAAAATAAAACCAAAGAAATATTCTCCATAACTTTTTGATATTGCCTCTTTTGGAAAATTGAGAATTTTAATTTTAGATGAAAATGCATTAACATTTAAATACAGATAGATTATTAATATTAATGTTAATATCCGAAAAAATATTGATCTGGATCTTGTCATTATTATAGTTTAAGTGTTTAACAATTTTATTGTTTTCAATTTATATTATTAGCTGTTTTTATACTTTTATACTTCTTAATCACCTTTTGATGCAAATTGTATCCGTTATCTTTTTCGTCACGTAAAATATATCCATAATCATACCACATTCGGTCAGCTGAATAATTTGATTTATATCCATAATCTCCGATATATTCACCATATTTTATATATGAATTCACCCAACTTAAAATTATTTTCTTAAATTCCAGTAAATCTTTATCCTTTTTCTTTACATCATAAGCATATCTGTTAATATCTGCTCTCAATGAAATAAGTTTTGGTAAATATGTAAATTTAGTGTAATCATATGTGCTTCTTTGTGTCATTAATTGATATTCATCTTGTATTTCATCCGCAATTCTCAGTAAAAAACGTGCAAATGTAACATTCATTTCCTCGTCAGCTTTATTACTTAAATATTCATCAATTTGTGGTTGCAATTCTAATATCTTCGGATAGTATTCATCTGATTTGTTAACTTGTTGGAACAAATTATTAGCGTTTTGAAAATTGCCTGTGTTAAACTCAAGCTTACCATTAATGAAAGCAAGCTTACTTTGTGATTGATTAAAGTTGTTATCACCTGACTTGATCTTCTTAAACTCTGCTGAGGCTAAATCGTATTCTTCTAATTCTAAATGGTCAATTCCTTTTCTGTATATCAAACTTGGGTCTGTTTCAATTTTTGAAATTAATACCTTTACATCAGTAATAAGTTCGTCGTTATTGTCAACTTTCAATAAGTTATAATATGCATTCCGTATTTTATTTGCTTCTAATTCTGATCCC
>CAIUQV010000323.1 GCA_903901375.1 uncultured Ignavibacteriota bacterium | reverse complement strand
AATAACAAAAGTATTATTGAGTTCTATAACCAGGTTTTGCAGCATTGAAAGTGAACCCCAAAAGTCAAGTGGCATAAAAACTTGTCAGGGGCAAAATATATTCTTGACTTTTTTGTTAATAGACCCTTTGGGGTTGGATTGTGTTTTCGTGTTCCGCCGGCTCCGCCGGCGGTTATTCATATTTAACCCGCTTCGCGGGTTACAGAAGAAAACATATATTTGCCGCAAGCGGCTGGGAATTTACCCGAAGAGATTAAAGAGAAAAGAGGGTAATACAAAAAATAATTCACTGTTTTCTTCCCGAATTCAGCTATACTAATATTTAGTATTGACAGTAAAGAGTAATAATTTTACATTCCTGCAAATTTCATTAATTTTTAAGGAGAATACAATGAAACGGCTTTTCTTTTTACTGACCTTGTTATTAATCTCATACAATATTATATCTGCACAGGATGGTGTAGGTGTATGGACTTTGAATTATAACAATGGCGGGCGTATCTGGGCAATGGTAATCGACCCGGTAAACCAAAACAATATGTACATTGGCGGGATTGATTCGGGTATTTACAAGACTACGAACAGCGGAACAAACTGGTTTCCGGTTAATAATGGTCTGACTTACCTTAAGGTAAACTGCATGGCAATTAGTAAATCAAATCCGAATATAGTATACGCGGGAACGGATTCGATGGGAGGCGCTAACAGCGGAATTTATAAAACTACTAATGGCGGAACTAACTGGGCTTTAGTAATGAACGGTATCACAGGAGAAAAATCAATTCAATGGATACTTGTTCATCCAACAAATCCCAACATTGCTTATTGCGCAATCTTCAACGCGCTTGCTGCCTCAACTGTAGGTGTATTTAAGACCACAGATGGCGGGACAAGCTGGCTGCCTTCAAGCACGGGTATGACTAATAAAAACATACTTTGCATGGCAATGAATCCTCTAAACCCAAACGTTTTGTATGCAGGTTCATCATTAATAATGCCGGGAAGTACAGGACCAACGACGATATACAAGTCTAATGATGCAGGAGCCAGCTGGTTTGCTGTAATCAATGGTATACCACAAACTTCAACAGATAATAATCCGATAAGATGTTTGAGTATAAGTACATCAGATACGGCGGTAGTGCTTGCAGGACTGTTTATGAATGCAGCGGCATTAACAGGTGGGATGTATGTAACAACAAACGGAGGACAACTCTGGACAGCAAGGAATACGGGAATTCCAGCAGGTTCGGGAACGCTTGTAAGATGCTGTCTGATAAAACCAGGTTCTTCAACTGAAATGTATGCAGGATTTGACAGAGCAACAGCTACCGACATAGGCATTAAGATGACGACAGATGCCGGAGTAACGTGGACTGATTTTAATAACGGAGTAGTTCAGAATACATATTCATTCAGAACCTTGGCATACAAAACAGCACCGGGAATGAATACACTGTATGCGGGAGAATCTTCAACTGCATTGCTGATAGGCCGTGGTTTGTTTGAATACTCATGGGTTGTATCAGGAATTTCAGGAAATGAAGGACTGCCAAAGGATTACAAATTAATGCAAAATTATCCAAATCCGTTTAATCCGGTAACAAGAATTTCATATCAGATACCGCAGACAGGAAACGTGAAATTAACTGTGTTTGATTATCTTGGTAGAGAAGTCAGTTCACTTGTAAACGAATACAAGCAGGCAGGTTACTATGACGTAAACTTTAATGCTTCAGCGTTATCGAGTGGAACGTATTTCTACAGGATTGAAGCAAATAATTTTGTAACGACTAAAAAAATGCTCCTTATCAAATAAGATTGAATTATATTCATATACAACAAAGCCCTTCAACGAAGGGCTTTGAAGTATATTACTTATATTATTATTAATTAATCAGCTTTCGATGATTTCTATCTTTTTATTGAACTTCATCATTTTGGTTGAATCGAGGTCTTTCATATTCTTCTTCAGTTCCTTCATACTCTCTTTAAACAGTTTCATAGAATCTTTAAATTCTTTCATATCAAAATTAAATTCCTTCATATTCTCATCAAATTCTTTCATATTTTCCTTTAATGCTTCTTTAAGGTCATCCATATCAATTTCTATATCAACATCTTTCAAATCGATTTCGGGAATATTCTTAAGAAACTCTTCACTTTGCAACTGTTCATTAAGTTTGCTTAACGATTCGTTTAGTTTTGACATTGAATTGTCGAGATAGAAATTAAGTGAGTCAAGGTTATGAACTTTGATTCGTACTTTAAGTTCATTTGAATCAAGAGGATTATACATATCATCATAATTTGCTAATTCTATCATCCCGTCACCAAAATCAGTATTAAATCCAAAATCCTGTAACTTTTCCAGTCGTTCAAGCTTTTTTAGTT
>CAIUQV010000322.1 GCA_903901375.1 uncultured Ignavibacteriota bacterium | reverse complement strand
TTATGATTTGCTGACAATTCAGCAATCACAAGAACTTTTTTATCTACGAAATGAATCATAATATACTTCTAATCAATTTAAATGCTTCGGCATATCTTTTTCCTACAACAATCCCCCATCTTTTAGCAAAAACTTCCATAGATTCTATTGATCTCGGGTGAGGATATTTTCTTTTTTCATACTTATAGGATTCCATCGCTTTAAACTTTGAATTAAGATTATTCTTACTCAACTCAACAAATACATTTGGTCTGAATATTTTTGAGCTTGAATACTCCTGCCATTCAGTTGATGAAAATGTTTCAAAAGTTAAAATACTTCTAACTGATTCATCTTTAAGAGGTCTAAAAGCAGTCATAACTGCATTAAATGTGATTCTGTGGTCTATATTCAAATCTTCAGAATGATGTGTCAATACAATTTCAGGTCTGAACTCATTTTTCTCTTCTTCAATAATTTTTACTATATCTATTAAATCTACAGAATCAAACCTGTTATCAGGAAAGTCAAAAGCCTTTGTTTTATTATAGCCAATAAATTTTGATGCTTGCTTGATGTTGTGCCTATGTGTTACTAACTCTTTTTCCCAATTCTTAATATCCCTTTTGTTGCCTCTGGAAGTAATTCCTTCGCCTAATATTATACATCTTGCGTCACAATTATATTCTACAGTCATTTTATTTATTGTCCCACCCAATCCTATTACTTCGTCATCAGGGTGAGCAACAACTACTAATACCTTACTGTTTTTTTGAAATTTTAACATCTGCGTTTATTGTTTTATCGGATTTTAAACTTGCACTTGAAAATTCAAATTTGAAATATTTTGTCTCTAAATATGCCTTCGGATATCCTTCTGCATCCAGCATTCTTATATAATCGTAAATTTTTTCAACATTCTCCAAATCCTTAATATTACTTTGTTCGGGTTTTCTTCTTTTAAAATATATTGGGTTTCCTTTCTGCGGCCTTGGGATAATATTATTTTCAATTATTTTAATAATCATTTCTGAGATTATCTTATTAGTCCGTTCAAATATTTCCCTCGCACTTCCATTAAGCATCAAATTCCTCTTTAAGTAAATATCCCCTGAATCAATAGTATTAGTAACTCTGATAGCAGATATCTTTGTTTTCTTAAAACCCCTAACAATTAAATTCTGTAATGGACTTCCTCCTCTTCCAAAAGGTAAATCTGTCATATGAAATACTATGCACGGATATTTTTCAAATATTTCCTTTTCAATTATGTAAGACCAATGAGGGATAAATACAAATTCAGGTTTAACTTTTTCTAGATACTCTAAAGTAAATTTACTTCTTTTGTTAACAATGATCCAATTATAATTTGTATTATCCTTTAAGAAATTATACATATCAATATTCCATTTCTTCTCAGATAATAATATAAATCTTTTTTTATTTTCCATGTTATTCATTATTTCTATAGCGCAAGGTTATAATATACTAAGCATATAACCTCATACTTTTAGAGTATATAAATATCTATCAGGATAACTTGTTTCGGTGAAATTTAAATCAATAAATACCTTTTTAGACGGAGTATTATCTTTTTTCACTTCAGCAGAAATAAAATCAATGTTTTTCCATTTATTTATTATTTTTTCAACTCCCATTAGTATAATGTTCTTCCCATAGCCTTTACCCCGCTCACCTTTTGTAATAAAGAAATCAATCAAACAACCGTTTTTGATTCTTTCAAACCTAATTTGACCAATTGGTGTTTCGGATAATTCAAGAATATAAATTGATGTGTCATTTGATTCCGTAAGTTTTTTCTTAAACCATTTAATATGGTCATCCTTATTTATCAATTTGCTATGAAAAGAATTATTTCTCATATCAGCATCATTAGCCCATTCGAGTAATAAACTAGAATCATTAAATTTTGCTTTCCTTAATTTTAAATTATCCAAAAGCTGTAATTTCAAATGTTTTAATAATAAGTTCATTTAGATTTCCCAAGTCATAGAAGTCAGAAACGATTATATTTTCAAGCCTTTCGGTCATGAATTTGTCTGCCCACCCAAGTGATATGGCATAATTATTTTTTGACAATTCTTCAACAATTATTCTCTGGTTTTCAGCAATTCCAATTACCATAAATTTCTTCTTTAAGTATAGTAATTCCCAGACTGTACTTCCAGCAGCCGTAATAGCAATATCACACCAGCATAAATCAGATTGAATTGAATTTGTAAAATGCTTGTGTATATAATTCAAATTTGGGTTGTTTATTTTTGATTCAAATGAATTAGAATTTGATATTACTTTAACATTTATTGGTCTAATGATATTTTTATTAAAAATATCTAACATACTTTCAACGGGGAAAAACAGTTCGCTTCCTCCTTTTAAAATAAGTATATTATTGGGTAAATGATTTAATGTTGTATTAGTGTTATTTTTTAGAGATTTGATAATTTCTCTTCGTAATAAAACATTATTTATCCCCAGATACAATCTTGTATATTTTTCACAGGAGTAATTATAAAGAATCTCAGCATTTAAATTCTGATTTAAGATAATATCACTTACATAATGACAATCAGCGATATCATCAATACACATCAATTTAAAACCAGAATCCTTAATGGTTCTTTGGAAATCGGTTTTAAAATTGTAACCATCCGTAACTATCCAATCAGCATTTATTTCTTTACCTGTAATAGAAGTTATCTCAGCATCTTTAATAATATCTTGTTTCTTAAAGTTCTTTAATCCAAACCCTTCTTTCAGTATTCTGTCGTTTAAATAACTATTCTCAGTCTGTGTAAGAAATAATACCTTATGCCCTGCATCAGCCAGCATCTGACCTAATGATATACACCTCATCACGTGTCCTGTCCCAATCTCAAACGACGCATCTGCTCTTATAAGAAATGTCATTGGCTGTCGGTTATTGGTGTTTGATTGTTGATGATTTGTGCTTGGTAATTAGTTTTTAATTAATAACTTTATTGATGGTTTTAGAAATATAATCTAAATCTTTCTTCATTAACGCAGGATACATCGGAATAGATATTTCACTTTCGTAAAATTTCTCCGCTATCGGATAATCTCCTCGCTTAAAACCGAAATTATCTCTGTAATATGGTTGTAAATGAACCGGTATATAATGTACCTGACAATTTATTCCCTCCATTTTCAAATCATTAAATATCTGAACCTTGCTCTTCTTAACTTTTTTGAAATTAATCTGCAGAGGATATAAATGATATGAATGGTCTGAATTTTTCATTTCTATGGGAGTGTTAAACCTTTCATCATTCTTAAATACCCTATCATAATATTCAGCAATTTGTCTTCTCTTCTCGACAAACTTATCCAGTCTTTTTAACTGTGATATACCTAAAGCACACTGAAAGTCTGTTATTCTGTAATTGTAACCAAGCATTTGCATCTCGTAATACCATGGCTCATCTGTGTGCTCTTCAATAAGTTGTTTGTTTTTGAACTTTGAACTTTGAATTTTGAATTTTGAACTCGTTTTTACCATTCCGTGGCTTCTTAATATCTTCACCCTTTCATCAATCAACTTATCATTTGTAAGAACAGCACCGCCCTCTCCTGTTGTTATATGCTTTACAGGATGATAACTCTGACAGACAATGTCAGCATATTTCACTCCGTATTTTTCACTCCCATAATATTTCGCGCCTAATGCATGGCAATTATCATTCACAAGTTGAAATCCGTATTTGTCAGCTAAATATCGTAACCCTTTCCAGTCACAGGGCTGACCTGCATAGTCAACTGCAACAACAGCTTTTATTCTTTTGTTTTTCTTTCGGTATTGTCTTACTTTATCCTCAAGCTTGTTTACATCAATAGTATAATAATTTTCATCAATATCTACAAAATCAGGTGTTGCTCCTGAATACAATACACAATTTGCACTTGCAAGAAAAGTGATAGGTGATGTTATGACAATGTCGTTTTTCTTCCAACCTAATGCTAAACCTGCTAAATGCAATGCAGCAGTTCCGTTGCTGACAGCAGATACATATTTTGCTCCCGATTTGCTGCCAAGCCTATTTTCGAATTCCTGAACTTTTGGTCCTTGTGTTAGCCAATCGGTTTTAAGAACTTTTAAAACCTCTGCT
>CAIUQV010000321.1 GCA_903901375.1 uncultured Ignavibacteriota bacterium | reverse complement strand
TATGCCTTTTTCACCTCATTTCCTTGCATTTTTCACCCCAGTTATATAAATTCACACTATTGAAATACTGTTCTGCGGTACATCTAAATCAGTATTGCAATACATCTAAAACTGTATTCAGTATTCGTAATTTAAGTATTATAAAATAATATGGGATTCATAGTAAATCAACTCGTCGGTACTGCAAAAGGGAAAATAGGTAATTATGTTTACAGAATAAAGAAAAACGGCGAAAGTTACATTTCTCAATTACCTAAGAAATACAAGAAAACCAAAGAAATTAAAGCTATTATTAACAGAAGGAAGTTTGCTATGAATGTTAAATTTGCTTCTGCCGTAAATGACTCACCAATTCTCAGGCATATCTGGAAATTCGCTAAATTACCTGGCAAATCTGCTTACAATAAAATCAATATAAGTAATCATAATTCTGCTTCTGATAATTTTATGTACGAAGATGCACATATCACACCCGAAGGGAGAGATATACTGATTAGTTCAGTGAATCTTGATGCGAACAAACTTGAAGTTGAGTTTGAAGTTTTTGGTAAGATTGTCACAAAATTCCAACCGCCTTATTTTGCTATTGCGATGATACATCTTTATAATCCGGTAAATCATATCAGGAAACCTGACAATTATCACCGCTTCCTGACTATAGAAGAAGAGTTCTCAGGTTTGAAATTTACTGAAGGTAAAGTACTCAAATTCAGATTCAAATCCGCGAAGAATACTTTTAGCATTATTAATGACTATAATAACGTAGTCGTTTACTTTGCAATAATTTGTGTGAAGAATAACAAAGGAAACCCCGACTGGACTTCAAGCACTGGCACAATTATAAAAGGGCTCGAGCATTACAATGAAAACAAAGAAAGAATATACAAATTAACAGGGATAAACCAACCGTCTGAAACCACACAAGTTAAACCGGTTTACAACATCAGAATAAGATAGAATAAGCTTCCACAAAATAAAAGAGGTGCAGTATTTTCATACCGCACCTCTTGTGTTAAATCTGATAAATATTCTTACTTGATAAGTACCATCTTCTTTGTATCAATCAGGTTGTTATCTACTATTAATGAATAGAAGTAAACTCCCGAAGAAAGCATTGAACCGTTAAAGAACTGTGTCTGGTATCCTGCATTCATTGACTGATTGTTGATTAGTTTCATCATTTCCCTTCCCGTTATGTCATAAATCTTCAGCGTTACCAAGCCTGACTTCGGAAGTGCAAACTTAATTGTCGTTGTAGGATTGAACGGGTTTGGATAGTTCTGCTCTAATCTGTAGGATACAGGTAAACCTGTTTCATTTCCTGCAATGCCTGTAAGTACTGTGTTGTTCTTGAAAATATATCCACTTGAGCCAACTGAGAATGCCTTTGTATCAGGTGTTATAAACACATTATACATTGTAGAACCATTTGTGTTAACTGAAGTCCAGTTAAGACCTCCATTTGTTGTCCAGAATGATGTTCCGGAAGAACCTGCTGTGTAACCAACATTATTATTCAGGAAGTCAAGACCATACATTGAATAACTTCTTGAGTATCCTGTTGATGCCGGAATTGTATCCCAGATTGTACCGTTAGTTGTTTTGTACATTCCGTTTCCAGCAGCGATTATTCCTGATGTTGCACTGAACATCTTAATATCATACATAAATCCGCCGTATGCATCTGGAATCGAATCCAGAGTCCATGTTGTACCACCGTTTGTAGTATGCCAAGGTCTTGGTTGATAAGAAACCAAAAATCCTGTTGTAGCATTTAACATATCAGCACCATAAACACCTCGGTTAGAACCAGTAGTACCGGCTTGTGGTAGATATTGTTTTGTCCAGTTTACTCCTGCATTTGTTGTCTTGAAGATTGTTGCAGAGTCTGTTATTGCCGAATTAAATGTAGCGAATAACCATCCTGTGGTGGCGTTTACAAAATCTACTTTACGGAATGTTGTTGTTGCATTCGATCCTTCTACTACAACAGAGTCAAATGATGAACCGCCATTTGTTGTTCTGTAAACTGCGCCAATAGTACCAACTGCATATCCTGTATTATTATCAATCATCTGAATACAGTTGAATGCCGTCTTCGATGTTGTAGAATAAGGAACTAAAGCCCATGTTGTACCACCGTTCGTTGACCTGATTATCTGGTCAAAAGTTGTTCCGGCAATAGAAGGCGCTCCTACTGCTATTACTGTTCCTGTTGAAGATGCTGCCCATACGTCATTCGTTGTAGCCGGTCTCTGAACGTTAGTATAAGTTGAAAGATTATTGCCGGCTCTTCTGTTAACAAATCCAAAAGCACCTACTGTTAATAATGTATCACCACCGTATGGTGTCAAATCTGTTGCATAG
>CAIUQV010000320.1 GCA_903901375.1 uncultured Ignavibacteriota bacterium | reverse complement strand
TTTGGGTCTAAGTTTTTAGAAAAAGTATATCAATATACCAGTCAATATGATATTTGTAATTCTAATAGGAAGTCTATTAATTTTGAACTGCAGAAATGTAAATTCTCTTCATAGTTGAGCCAAAAAGAAGAGCATCGTACCACATATAATAAAATCTCTGAGCATTAAACCATGTTACTCCGTCTAAATTATCGTCGTGCCTGTCATACGGGTCTGCAAATATAATAACATCATCCATAAGATCTGAAGTTCCTCTTGTGTCATAACCAATCACAAGAACCCAATGACCTCCCCAGTCACTCCATTCGACTAAAGTAGGTTTATTTGCTGCAAGATTATTTCTAAGCGTGTCAAGTGAGCCATATTGTTGCCATGAAGCGGTGAAACCATTGTTATTGAGCCAGTTTGTCATCTGCTCTGGTGTAGTTCCGTTGGTAGTACTGGTTCCCATTTCGTTAGCAATCGACATTTCATTTCCGTCTCTGCCGTAGAACCTTAATAAAGAAATTACTGAAGCGGGACCGCAGGTATATTCAGTTGTCTGCTGGTATGAATTCACATTTAGCATAGTTAAGCCGGGTTTAGACGGATGTTCTTTTATGCTCGTGCCATAATAAATACTTCCGGATGCAACAGGAGTTATATTATTCGAGACTGAATTATCCATACAACTGATATTGAGTAAAAGTAAAAGACTTATTGTAAACAAATTATGGAACTTCATTTTCACTCACTATTTGATTAACAGAAATTTTTTAGTATCAGAAAATTCTTCCGATTTTAATTTATAAAAGTAAATACCACTCGTCAGATACTCAGCATTGAAAACAAAAGTGTAATAGTCAGCTTTTAGATATCTGCCAGTAATGAATCGAGTAATTTCCTTCCCCGAGATGTCATAAATAATTACTGAAATAATTGCATCGGAGGGCAACGATAGGTTGAACCTGGTTAAAGCATTAAATGGATTCGGGTAATTCTGTGAGAGACTGAATTTTTTAGGTAATTCAATATTAATGGCAGTATTAAGATAAAAATATTCATTATTACCATTATAATCAATCTGCTTCAATCTGTATTTATAATTTCCAGCAAAAAGATTATTATCTTCGAAAGAGTAATTTGTAATACCGGATGTATTTCCTCCTCCTTTAATAAAACCAATTTTAGTCCAATCTGAAATTAAATTGCCTTTCACAATTTTCCTCTCTATGTCAAAGCCCATATTATTTTGCTCTAAGGAAGTAGACCAGAATAGTTTTACATTCCTATAATAAACACTTGATGTGAATGATTGCAAATTAACCGGGAGAGGTGAATTAACATCACCGAGTGTCCACCTAGAAAATCCGGATATGCCTGTTAATGTAACTGTTTTATTAGTTGTGTTAACAATACCTCCCATATTGACCCAAGAGACACCATTATCCGTAGATCTGAATAATCGCAAATTGTTTTCAGTAATCCCATTAAGTTCATTGATATTGTATTGAAAAGTTAATGTTGCATTAAGTCCTGAATTGTTAGTTGGTGAAATATCATAATACCTTAAAATACTTTTATTACTAACACTTCCCTGCTGCGTGTGACCTCTTGTAATTGAAGTATTTCCCATATTTGAAGAGGTAGTTATAATTGCGCCTAAACCACCCACATTCATTGCATTAATATTAGATAATGAACGTGATGTTGTAATAGTACCGCTTGTTCCACTTAATCTAAAACTGCTTTCATATAAATATGCAGAACTGCCCAAAGTAATTGTTTTTCCGTTTAAATTTAAATCTTTACCCAAAATCAGATTACCATTTATCGTAGTATTGGAGCTTAAAGAGCTACTTAAAGTAGAAGAATAGAGAAAATTAGAAGCAGTATAAGAACTGTTCATTGAACATTCATTTGACAGTGTATTCCATTTATATAATCCCACATTTTCAGTAGAAGCAGGAACTGTTCCCCTGCTCCAGTTACTCGCAGTTGACCAGTCGTTGTTTTCAGAACCAATCCAGGTATTATAAGGAGCAGCCGATACCCAATCCGATTCATCAAGACTTACAAGTGTTCCATTTCTTAAGTTTGAAGATAAATCGTATAAAGTGGATCCGTCATAATAATCCATTCTGTAATAGGTTTGCAGACCGGATTCATTTCCTGTTAAAATTGTCATCATATTTTCTTTAATCTGAGCATCAGTTCTCACAGTATTCCAAATACGAACTTCACTTATTTTACCATTAAAATAATTATCTAATTTCCCGATCATATTTTGAGCATTATTTTGTGGAGTATACCCCGAACAGCAGGCAGAAGAGTATATCTGATTACCGTTTACATAAATTAAGTATGTAGTACCATCAAAAGTTGCAGCGATATGATTCCAATTATTAATAGTTAAAACATCATTTGAAGTAATATCAGAATGCCAGACACCTCCACTACCGAAACCAAAGTGTATTTTTCTTCCATACTGGTATAAACACGGAGGTCTGTATGGTGCGTCATTTGACGGTTGCTGACCAATTATTCCATGATAACTTATATCACTTGATACAGGATATATCCATAATTCCTGTGTAAAAGTATTACCCAAAACAACACCATTTGATATTGATATGTAATCGTCTGAACCATCAAAGTCCAGCGCCTTTTTTGGTCCGGCGAAACAAGCAGATGCAATCCAAGTAGGACCGTTATAGAGTGTTCCATTGTATGAGTTTCCACTTTCATCGGATAGTGAAGTGCCACTGCCATTGCTCATTTTGTAATAACCTTTCAGATTTGTAGCAGTACTTATTTCCTTATACATATTAGCTTTTATTTCACCCTGTGTACGGGGAATATTCCAGATTCGAACTTCATCAATTCTTCCTTTAAAAGGAGCATAATAAACATTAGTATATCCTTCCCCAATTGTAATTAGATTTCCAGATGCAGAATATGAATAAGAGCCTGAGCTCACTTGTGCTAAGAGTTTACCATTTTGGTAAGTAATCAGATTGCCATTTTGGATCCACGTCATAGCAAGATGAGTCCAAGTTTTCGTTGGTATAAAATTAGTTTTAGTGGCTTCCTCGGCGTAAAAATTGTTTCCATTTAAGTAAATTCCCGCAACTAAATAATAACCACTTGCGTTGCTATAAAT
>CAIUQV010000319.1 GCA_903901375.1 uncultured Ignavibacteriota bacterium | reverse complement strand
ACCACATCTTTATCCTCAAGACACTTTTTAAAGGCCTCTATCCTTTCTTTTTCTAATATATACTCTTTCTTCTCTGTATAAATTAGTGGAACTTTCTTTGTGTCGTATAGTATTATTTCAGTTACATCCTTATGTATTAGTAGCGACTTCAGCCAGAGTTCAACGTACGAATCACTGGATTTACCCTTTTCAAAATTAACAAGAAAATCCCGGTGCGATAAATCGTTCATCAGCATTCTTGCATCATCTATTTTATCTTTTCGCCAGTACGTTATGGCTGAAATTTTTGATTTGGATATGTTCTCCAGATTATGAAATGCCTCTTTGGAAAGATTTGCCTGAGTATGAAAATAATTCAATATGCCTAGAGCCACAATGACAACTACAATAAAAACCGTAGCTGTAATAAGTGGTGTGGAAACCTTATTCAGGTTACTGTTATTCGGGGTATTGCTGTGATTATTTACCATACTTTAATTTTGTAATTCGAAATATCTCAACAAGTATAAACCATAATTTAAATGAATCATTATAAAAAGTAAAGATTGAAATTATAGTACATTAATTTATTTTCCCGTTGCCTTCCCCCCTCCCATTCTTAATTTTTTATTTAAATGAATATCTCCACTCCTTTAGTAGTGAAATTATTTTAATCTCTTCGGGTAAATTCCTCGCCGCATGCGGCGAACAAATGTTTTATTCTGTAACCCGCAAAGCTGGTTTAATATGAATAACCGCCGGCGGAGCCGGCGGAACATGAAAACACAATCCAACCCCGACGGGGTTGAACGTTAAACACTAAGCGATACCCTGTTGCTTGCGGCGGGGAGGTTCATTTTAAACTCCTTTAGTATTGAAATTATTCTAGCGAAATGTTTGTAGCATATTATCATTGAATGAAATCCACTCCTTTAGGATTGACCTGTCTCCGCAAAAAAGCGAAAATACCACCCATCTTCCTCAGATCTTAGTCCAAACTATGTCATATATTAGGTAAATTTTGCGCTTTTTCTGCGGTACAAGTGCGCCACATCTGCGCTTTTCTGGAGTTTCTTTTTTCGTAGGAAGGTATTTTTACTGAATTGTAGTAATCCTGATATGTATTATACTCGGTATTCCGGAATTTGTTCCCTCATATATAAAACTATTTTAATCTGACTTTTTGCCATCTTTTCCCCTTTATCATAATACCAAAAAGGGTGCCCGGTTAATCCGGACACCCTTAATTACATATAAATCAGTATTTTACAGTCCTAAAGATAGATTAGCCCTGAAAGTTCTTCCCATTCCCGGAATAACACCAAACCTGTCTGCCGATGCTAAATAATCTGTACCGAAAATGTTAAGTACCTGAAATACTATCGTTCCTTTTATTGGTGAGTTACTGGTTGTGAAGTTGAATCCGAAATTACCGTCGAATATAAACCTTGATGGTAACTGATTGTCATATCCAAACTGGAATATGTCTCTGTTCAGATTGTCATAACCGATAAAATCACCTGACGTTGCTGAATACGTCCCGCCGTCAAGCAAATAATCTTTTGCAAAGAAACTCATATCTATCGAACCAAAGAATCCTGAATGGTCGTATGTCAGACTTAATGATGACATTAACTGCGGACCTGAAGCTACAGGCGTTCCTTCAAGTTCATCAAAATAAATAGGCTTCTTGTTGCCATTTGCATCAAGTGCTGAAGCGTTGAATATTCTTCTCGCACCTGTATTATCAAGCTTTACAGCATCAAGTACTGTCTGCCATTTGTTATCCATAAGTGTGAACGAACCCTTTAATCCGAATCCCTTGAATGGAAGTAATTTATTTAAGCTTATTCCTAATTCAAATTCACCGCCCATATGACGTGAAGAACCTACGAGTTCTGTCCTGAATCCGTTTCTGTCATAACCCGGCTGTCCTGCCATTGACTGATCCTGAATGCTTGCAGCTTTGTTATCCCATAACATATAATAGCCGTTAAGCTTTGCCGTTATATCTTCCGAGCTCCAGCCGATACCAAGTTCAAACTGATTCGATTTCTCGTCCTGTGCGTCAGGATTTATTCTTCCCTGATTGTAATATACACCAAGGTCTGCAAACCTTTCAACGTGTGAGAAGTTTCCGAACACATTGATATTTTGCGTCGCATTGTAGTTTATACCTACTTTTGGCTGGAAGAAACCCCTTGAACGGTTTGCATCTACTAAATCGAATGCATACCAGCGTGCTACTGCACTGTTGTCCTTCATGTAGAACTTACCGTCTTTCAGACCTTCCTGAGTTAAACCAAGGTTTGCTGCTTCCTGTAACGTTAGTTTCTGCCCGATTGCATTTTCACTCGGCATATTTTCTTTAATCTTATAGTTATACCATACATACTGTAATGAACCCATAAAATTAAATTTGTTGTATACATAGTTTCCTTGTGCAAATATTGTCATCTGTGGTGTCTCACCTAAATAATTCCTGTACTGACTGCTGTATGTCGGGTCTCCGTCCGATTTCCAGCCGAATACGTCTGCACCTATATCATACTTAGGTCCGTCTATATCTCCCTGATATACTTTTCTGCTGAAAGTAGCACCGGTAACTCTTCCGGCAGTATCTCTCATCGCATAATTCTGAGTTACGTTTGTTTTTCCAAATAAGTTTGTGAAGTATCCCGGATGGTCTGCCTTCCAGTATCTGAATTCTGCACCGCCCGTTACTTTGAAGTTCTTATTGAATTCTTTTTCATATGATGCAAGTACTCCTGTCTGATT
>CAIUQV010000318.1 GCA_903901375.1 uncultured Ignavibacteriota bacterium | reverse complement strand
TGCCAATCTCTTGCTCTTTGTCTAAATAAAAATCGGTGTTAATCAGCTCAATCCGTGAAAATCAGTGTGCTGAGATTTTCTCTTTTAGCAGCTATAAATACAAAAAGACGGTCAAATGCTATAGACCGTCTTAAATTATTAGGAGAAAAAAATGAGAAACTCTCTTATTTGATAAATGTCATCTTCTTTGTTATGATTTGTTCGTTGCCATCTGAATTTGTTATCAGACGGTAGAAATAAAATCCCGACGATAAATCCTTTGCGTTAAATTCTGTAGTGTATATTCCTGCTTTCTGACTTTCGTTCACTAATGTTCAAACTTCTCTGCCGAGTGCGTCGTAGATTATTACTTTCACTTTACTGTCCAATGGCAGTTCATAGTCAATCTTTGTTGTCGGATTGAACGGGTTTGGATAGTTCTGTGAAAGATTGAATTTCGTTGGAAGTCCCATTGTAATTTCCCCGTTTAAGTTATTGTATGAAAAATTGCCGTTGTAGTCTATCTGTTTCATTCTGTACTGATATTTTCCTGAGTTTAATTTTTTGTCGTCGAATGAGTATTTTCTTTCTGTGTTTGAATTTCCTGCACCTTCAACAAATCCGATTGTTTTCCAGCTTCCCTCTGATGCATTCTTTCTTTCTAACTGAAAACCTTTGTTATTAGATTCCATTGAAGTTGTCCATGTTAAATTTACATTGCTGCCGTTTACTCTGTGTGTGAAGTTCATTAAATTCACGGGTAACGGAGCTTCTGTTATGTTTATAGGCTCTGATAATGTTATGTTGTTAATGTCGAATGTGTTCGGATTGTTATGAAGTGCTGCGAACAAACCTGCCTGATTTGTCATAGTCTTTACGGAAATCGTGACTGACTTTGTGATGTCGAGAATTACAAAGTTAAGCCTTACTACAGTCGCGTATGCTGATTGTAAATCGTATCCTGTTGCAGTGTTGCTGTTATCGCTGTTTACGTTCGTTCCTGCTATAAATATTCTTACTGATTTTGTTCTCCAGTCGTCAATGTAATTGTTCGTTACACTCTTTGAATAAGAACTGTCTGATGAAAGTGCTGTTAACCAGTTTGAACAACCTACGAACCTTATTGCTGAAGAATCATAAACTAAATCTGCATTCAATGAAGCAAGAGTCTTTGCTGTTCCAAGGTTTGAACCTTTAATCTGAAAATCTATAATGAAATCACCGCCTACCTGAACTGAATTCGTAACTAAAGCAACTTTCTGGTCAATCGTGGTTTCCTGTGCGGATACGCTTCCGAGTGTCAGTGCTAAAATCGCTATTGTTATCAGTATGTTTGCTAATTGTTTCATTATGTCTATATACAATCAAGTTCTGTGCCAAACATAAAATGCTTAATCTGCTTCAGAAATGCAGTATTCGGGATATGCTTTTCTCATTTTGAGACTTATTTTCTTATTTTGAGACAATGATTCTGATGTCCTTCACCGAATGAACTCAAGCCTCATATTTTAATTAATGTGTTTAACAACCTCAATTGCACTTTATAAAATAATCTGAACTCAATACTCGATTGTTCTCTTTGCCTACTTTTCCATTTCTCAATTTGAGAATCCCTTAATTACTCTCCTTTTCTTACCTTTTTCCCATAAAATCTCTTCTTGTTGTGTTTCTTTCGTGTTTTTCGCGGACAATAGTCTTTTCTTCTTTCGTGTTTTTATTGTATTTCGCGGGAGTAATTTTCTTTCTCTTTGCCTGAAAAATCTCTGTGTTCTCGGTGTGCTCAGTGGTAAGCTCTCTTGTATTTTATTGCATTTTGTGTATTTCGCGGGAGTCAACTATCTCTCCCCATAAACAAAAGAACCGTGCTTTCGCACGGTCCTT
>CAIUQV010000317.1 GCA_903901375.1 uncultured Ignavibacteriota bacterium | reverse complement strand
GTATGTGAGATTTTCAAATATGCTTAATAAAGCTTAAAATTGAACGAAAAATGATCAAACAATCTAAAATATAATAAATTGTTGGGTATGGTATTGCAATTTCTTATTCTCAAAATGAGACTTCTTCTCAAAATGAAATAATGTAATCTTGCAAAAGCCTCAATTCTGTTAAAATAATAGATATTTTATTTGGCACATAACTTGATTAATGTATTTTTAAGAATTAAGTGAACGAATTCATTATTAATTTAAAATCAGGGTAGTTAAATGAAAACAAACTTAAAGTATCTTCTTGTATTCGCAATTATTGCAATATTATTTTCAGTGCAAACGTCTAATTCCCAGGTGTTATGGCAAACTATGAAAGCCGGAAACTGGAACACAAGCAACCTTTGGCAAAAATCTACTGACGGTGGAGGCACTTGGGTTTATGCTGGTACAGCTTATCCGAATGCAGTCAATGATTGTATTGAATTCATAGGTCACGCTGTAGTAATGAATGTAAGTGCAACAGTCACTGAATGCTGGATTGCAAGTACGGGTTCACTGACAATTAATTCCGGATGTACACTTACAATGACAAGCGGTTCTTCCGGAAATCAGTTGAAAACTGAAGGTGTTTGTACAAATAATGGAACTATTACATTAAATACAGGAATTTGGACTTACATATATAATACATTTACAAATGGTGGGACACTAAATAACTACTCATCAGGTTTTTCAGTAACAACAGATTACTCAACATTATATGGTGCATTTACTACTTCGTCAGGAAAGACATTTAGTAATTCAGGTACGGTAACTATTGCGAGTGGTTGTTCTTTTACAAATTCAGGGACTTATAATAATTATATAAGTACAACTGCCGGAACCCTAACAATAAGCGGTGGTGGAACATTTACAAATAATGGTACATTAGCAAATAAATTTAGCTCAACAAATTGTACAATAAATGTATCTGGAACATTTGCAAACTCAGTCGACTTTACAACATACAATGGAACTATAAATGTGAACAATGGAGGAACATATAAGCATATGTTTACAACAACTCCGGGTACAATACCGACCTGTACCTGGAATACCGGATCTACTTGCGAAATTGCAGGTTATACCTGTTCCGCTCAGTTGACTACAGGACTAAGTCAGTCATTCCATCACTTTAAATGGAATTGTACGAGTTGTACCTGTGATATGACATTTGACTTGCCTGCAACATTAACCGTTAATGGCGACTTAACCCTTGCCTCAACAGGTACATATTATTCGACAGGTTTACCAAATAGATTAAATTTAGGATGGAGTAGAAGTTCAACAATAAACGTGGGTGGAAATATGTATGTAACAGGAGGATATTGGTATGGAAATTTGGGTGGATATTATACGGCATTTAATGTTACTGGAAACTTCTCTCAAAGTGGTGGGTATTTTGTAAATGCAACATCTAACGTATCAGGAAATTCAATTACTGTTAATGGAAACTTTGCTTTATCAGGTACAAGTAAGATTGATTTAAATAAGTCTTCAAGTTCATATACCGTAAATCTAACGGTAAAAGGAGATTTTTCTTTAGCAGCTAACGATACAATCACATCATCCTATGGCTCATTGATTAAATTTAACAAAACTGGAACGCAAACTTATACAAATGGCGGTACATTTTCTGGAGTAATTGATTATTCTGTGGAAAGTGGTTCGATTCTTAATTTTGCTTCAGCATCAACAACATTAGTAAACACTAATGCTTCTTCAGATTTTTCTGTCCAATCCGGCGGTGGTATGAGAATTCTTCACGCAAACGGATTAAGTTCAACAGGATGCGTTCAAGTAGGCGGTACAAGTACTTATAGTACAACCGCATATTATGAATACTATACTACAGGCACTCAGGTAACAGGAACATCTTTACCGACTACGGTAAGAAAATTTACAAAAAGCGGTTCAGGAACTACAACGCTAAGTAATTCGAGTTTGACAATATCGGATTCTGCGAAATGGACTGCGGGAACTCTAAGTATTGCTTCAAAAACATTAACGATGAACGGAGTCTGCACAAATACAGCAGGAACACTGAGCTGTGATGCCTCAACTATACTTTCGATTGGTGGGACAGGAACTTGTACCTTACCGACAATTTCAGGAGGTTCGAGCAGTTTAACCATTAACCGCTCGGGGACTACTATTTCCCTCGGTGGTGCATTAACTATAGTGAATTTGGTTTTACAGGCAGGCACTCTCGATTTAGGTTCAAATACTCTAAATTTAAATGGAGATATTACAAATTCAGGCGGAGCACTAACAATACAATCAACTTCGAGTATGTCATTTGGAGGTTCAGGTTCTAAACTTACGATGCCTTCCGGAGTTACGGCAATAACAAATTTAACAATAAACAGAGCGAACGGTGTTGATTTGAATAGTGACCTAACTGTAAGCGGAACTCTTACTCTTACAGCAGGTGCTTTCAGTATAGGTGCACATACTTTAACGCTGAACGGAGCAATTACTACAACCAGCGGAACAATTACGGGAGGTTCAACATCTAATATTTCAATCGGAGGAACGACTTCAACAACTCTTCCGTCAGTATCGGGCGGTATAAACAACTTTACATTAAGCAGAACAAACGGGTTGACATTTGGTGGCTCACAAACCATAAACGGAACAACAACACTTACTACAGGAGCACTTACACTCGGTGCGGGAAATACATTAACTCTTAACGGTGCATTTTCTTATACATCAGGCTCAATAACAGGATCTCAGACATCGAATTTAATAATCAATAATTATGCTTCCGCCGTTACTTTAACCCCTTATCTCACTCTTTGTAATTTAACAATAAACAGGGCTTCAGGAGTTACACTATCAGGTTGGATTGCAGTTTACGGAACATTGACACTGACAAGCGGAAGTTTGAATTTAAGTTCGTATTCATTACAACTTTATTCTGACCTAGCTATTACAAGCGGAACATTAAATGCAACATCTTCCTCTACAATCACAGTACAAGGAACAACTACACCTGCCGTACTAAATTTACCTTCAAATATTACGGCTTTATCGGGATTATATATTAACAGAACTAACGGCGTTAATCTGAACAGCAATTTGACTTTATCCGGAACGCTTACTTTGGCATCAGGTAATTTAATTTTGGGCTCTAATACTTTGACACTTAACAGTTCAATTTCAAGAACAAGCGGATATATATACGGAGGAACGACTTCCGATGTGGTATTCGGAGGCACAACAGCAACTACTTTGTATGTTACAAACGGGTTAAGAAATCTGACTCTAAACAGATCCGGAGGAATAACTCTTGGTAGTTCGTTAGATTTAAGCGGAACACTTACTATGACCGCAGGTACTCTTACACTTGGAGCAAATAATCTTAGCTTGTCTGCAACTTCAACTATAAGCGGTACAATAACTTCCGCAAATATGATAGTAATGAACAGTACAGGCGTCCTTAGAAAATATTTTACCGGAACGGGAACATTTGTATATCCTGTTGGAACGACAACATACTATTCACCAGCAACACTAACATTTACTTCGGGTACATTTGGAACAGGTGCATATCTGGATTTAAATGTTGCGGCTGTTAAACATACAAATAATACATCATCTACAAACTATCTTAAAAGATATTGGGCTTTTACTAATAATAATATAACCGGTTTTACTTATAATATTTCTATGCAATACATTTCGCCGACAGATGTTAATGGAACTGAATCACAAATATATACAGGTAAATGGGATGGTTCAAGTTGGATGTTTGTCGGATCTGCAAATACTGTTTCACACACTCTTGAAGGAACAGGTTTATCAAGTTTCAGTACATTTACAGGTGGTGAACAGTCTGTAATGCCGGTAAAATTGTCTTCTTTCTCTTCGTCAGTAAAAGACGGAGAAGTGAAGCTTTTGTGGCTAACAGATACTGAATTAAATAATATGGGATTTGAAATAGAACGGAAAAATATTGAAGGTAAAAATGAATGGTTAAAACTCGGTTTTGTAATTGGAAAAGGAACAGCTAATACTCCTTCAAACTATACATTTGAAGATAAAAAGCTCTCTGTGGGAAAATACCAGTATCGTCTTAAACAGATTGATTACAACAGCAACTTTGAATATCATAACCTGAACGGTGAAGTGTCTGTAGGTATCCCGTCAAAATTCGATTTAAGCCAGAACTATCCGAACCCGTTCAACCCAACTACAAAGATAGATTTTCAGCTTCCCGTTGATTCAAAAGTTTCGCTTATAATTTATGACATCACCGGCAGGGAAGTAAATGTTATTTTGAATAATGAATTTAAGAAAGCAGATTATTATACAGTTCTGTTCAGTG
>CAIUQV010000316.1 GCA_903901375.1 uncultured Ignavibacteriota bacterium | reverse complement strand
ATATAATTATACCTGTTTTTAACGTTATCGTATTCGTAACCGAATGTATTTCCCTTTAATTTACCGTTATCATATTTTTTGGCAAAATCTTCACAAGCTGTTATAAAATCACCTGCCATTTTCATGAAATAATCTTCGAAACTGTGTTTTAAATACTTTGACTTATCACTGAACGGAGCTGAAAACACTTTCTCTTTTCCTGCATTAAAGTTCTTTTTGAATTCATCGGTAAGCGATTTAAACCTTGAAATATCTGATTTTTCATCAATAGCTGAAAATGTTTCGTAAAGCGGCTCTGCTTCGTCTATCGTTGTTTCCAGCATATTCTGCAATATTGCAACTGCTTTCTCATCAGGATTGGAAATATTTTCCGGATTCTTAACTACTCGCTTTGGTTTGTATTTTTTCAGTACATCTCTGAATGAGTCAAACTTGCCTGAGTATTCATCATATTTGTTTCTTATTTCGTTATCCAGTGTCTTTGCTTTTGAGAGATCATTTTTGAAGTTATTGTCTTTATAATATTCATTAATAAGCAAAGCGGTTTCCTTGTATGATTCAATAGAAGATATAAATTCCTTAAAAGCTTTTTCAATCTCTTCTTTCATCTTTTCATTTGACGTACTTAACTTGCTGAGCTCACCGCCGTCAAAATATGAACGTTTGTACTTCTTTATATTATCCTCTATCTGATTTATGTAAACACTTGTGAATGCTATAGTGATAAATGAATTCTTGCTTATTTTTGATGGTTCAGGAACAGACTGATAATAAGTTTTCTGGTAATTATCTACAGTCGGGGAAACGGTATTCAGTACGTCGATGTACTTATTATAAAATTCTACATCATTACCGGCAGGTTCATTTGGAGAGTCGTCTTCTCCGCCTTTGCTCGTTGTTTTTTCGTTCTTTGCTTCTTCAAAAATTTTTGTAATCTTTGAACATCCTGCTAAAAAAACTATTGAAATTAATATTGCTGAAATAAGTTTTATGTGTCTCATTATTTTACCCTTTAATGATTATCGAAAAGTGTATTCCCTTTATTCTTTCTTAGTTTTAAATGTTCATAAGCTAATGGTGTAGCTTCACGTCCTTTTGGCGTTCTCCTTATAAAACCTTCTATAAGTAAGAATGGTTCATATACATCTTCCACCGTTCCTGTGTCTTCGCCTATTGATGCTGCTATTGTAGAAAGTCCTACAGGACCGCCGTTGTGTTTAAGTATAATTGTCTCAAGAATCTTTTTATCTGTTGAGTCAAGTCCGTGTTCGTCAACCCCCAGCGACTGAAGTGCATATTTTGCAATTTCCATATCAATAGTTCCGTTTCCTTTCACAATTGCAAAGTCTCTTGTTCTTCTCAAAAGTCTGTTTGCTATACGCGGTGTTGCTCGGCTGCGTCTTGCTATTTCGAAAGCACCTTCTTTTGTGATTTTAATGTTTAAAATTCCGGCAGAACGGTTAACTATATCAACCAGGTTATCTGTTGAATAGTATTCAAGCCTGCAGGTTATTCCAAACCTGTCAAGCATTGGCGATGACAGCAGACCCTGTCTTGTAGTAGCTCCAATAAGTGTAAACCTTTCTAACTTTATCGGAATGCTTCTTGCCGCAGGTCCCTGGTCTATCATAATGTCAAGTTTATACTCTTCCATTGCTGAATATAAAAACTCTTCAACAACTTTTGGAATTCTGTGAATTTCGTCAATGAACAAAATCTGATTCGCCTGAAGCTTCGTAAGCATACCTGCCAGATCACCGGGTTTTTCTATTATGGGTCCTGAAGTTGTTACTATCGATGTTTTCAGTTCATTCGCAATAATGTTGGCTAAAGTTGTTTTTCCAAGTCCCGGAGGCCCTGTGAATAAAACATGGTCGAGTGATTCACCGAGTTTTTTTGCACTTTGAATAAAAACCGAAAGGTTTTCCTTT
>CAIUQV010000315.1 GCA_903901375.1 uncultured Ignavibacteriota bacterium | reverse complement strand
GGTATATGTTCGAAATGATAAAACTTATGAAGGAAGGAAAATCTGCGCACGAGAAATTCTTTGCGGACATAATTCTGAACTCCATTGACGCTATTGTAGGTTTCAACAACGACGGCGAAATATTCCTCTGGAACAAAGGCGCCGAAAAAATATTCGGCTGGGAGAAAAGCGAAATCACCGGCAAGAATTTTAACATACTTATACCTAAAGATCTTTTGTCTTCGGGGGAAGTGGATAAGATGCTTGCAAAGATAAAAGAACACGGCTTTATATCAAATCACGAAACGCTGCGCATTACAAAGTCAGGCGAATTAATAAACGTAAGTATATCAAGGTTTATAATCTTTAATGAAAAGGGCGAGGATATTGGAAGCGTTGGTATTATCAGGGATATAACGACAGAGAAAAGACTTGAGAAAGTATTAAGAGAAAGAGAGAATCTTGCACTTATCGGCGAAGTTGTTTCGAGTATAGCACATAACCTTTCAAATCCTTTAAATATAATCTCCGGTAATGCGGATTATCTTCTGCTTGACAAGAAAGAGGGCGATCCTGATTACGAAGAATTGAAAGTTATAGTTGCAGAGGCAACACGCATAACTAAATCTATCCGTTCGATACTTAACTTTGCCAAACCTTTATTGCCAATGCTTGAAAGTGTAAGCATTAACGAACTTCTTGAAGAAGCAACAAGCGGGTTTAAGTTTTTAAAAGGAAACAAAAATGCAGAGCTTAGCATAAAGCTTGATAAGAGTGTACCTTCAATAAAGGCAGACAAGGAACTGATTAAAGATGTTTTTCTGAATATAGTCGGGAATGCCATACAGGCAATACCGTTGAACGTCAAAGGGCTTGTTGAAGTGAAAACTGTTTTCGACGGGAGTAAAATCATAACGGAAATTTCGGATAACGGAACGGGAATATCCGAAAAGGATTTACCAAATATTTTTAAGCCGTTCTACACAACAAAAGGTTATGGAAAAGGAACAGGACTCGGGCTTGCATTTGCGGACAGGGTAATAAAAGAACATAAAGGCACGATTGAGGTTAAGTCGGTACCAAATTCCAGAACCACATTTATCATTTCAATTCCTGTATAACTTTACAGATATTCAAAAATAATTCCATTTCCCAAAGTTCACCACTAAATATGTGGAAATTTTCCCTAAAACTATCTATTTTCTTTTAAAATTAAAACTTAATGTCAGAAATTATAAAAGCACTGGTTGTAGATGACGAACCAAATCAATCGAATCTAATCAGAAAAGTCCTTGTAAAAAAGGGGTTAGATGTTACGGAAGAAAATGACAGCGTAGAGGCAAAGAGACTAATAAAAAGTAATTTTTATGATTTAATAGTTTCTGATTTACAAATGCCCGAAGTATCGGGAATGGACTTACTGAATATAACTCCGAAAGAAACATTGTTTATAATGATAACGGGGTTTGGGTCGGTATTATCAGCGGTTGAATCGATGAAAAACGGTGCGTATGATTACGTCAACAAGCCATTTAATCTGGACGAATTTATTCTGAAGATAGAAAAGGCGATAGAAAAGATTAACATCACTAAAGAATTATACAGTTTTAAGAATTTAGTAACTGAGAAAGAGCCGTATCTCGGAATAATAGGAACGAGCAAAAGAATGATGGAGGTTTATGATTTTATAGATAAGACTTCCAAGATAAACGTGAATGTTCTGATACAGGGACAAAGCGGAACGGGAAAAGAACTGGTTGCAAGAGCATTACATTTCAGCAGTGACAGAAAAGACCATCCTTTTGTAGCGATTAACTGCAGTGCAATACCTGAAAACCTTCTTGAGAGTGAACTGTTCGGACACACAAAAGGAGCGTTTACGGGTGCAACAGAAAACCAGAAGGGTGTGTTTGAACAGGCAAACAACGGAACATTGTTTCTTGATGAGATAGCTGAGATGCCTTATCAGCTACAGGCAAAGCTGCTTCGTGTACTTGAGAACTGGGAGTTTAAACCTATTGGAAGTGATAAGATTAAAACGGTTGATGTGAGATTGATTTCTGCAACAAACCAGAACATACAGGAAATGATATCGAATAAACTTTTCAGAGAAGACCTTTTTTACAGAATATCGACAATCTCTCTGAACCTGCCGACATTGAACGACAGAATTTCTGATATACCAGCATTAACAAACCATATACTGAAGAATATATCGAAGAAGTTCGGTAAAGAAATTAAAATTGCCCCAGACGCAATATCACTTTTGACAAAACACAATTACAAGGGAAACGTAAGGGAGCTTGAGAACATACTTGAGCAGGCAGCTGTTTCTGCGAGCAACAATAAAATTGAAGTAAAGAATCTTACAATCAGTGAAGATAAAACTTTTCTGGATGACTGTCTTGCAAACACAGACGGAATGAGTTTAAAAGACCTTGAAAGAAAATACATACTCAAAGTACTAGAGACAACTAACGGAAATAAAAAGAAAGCGGCAGAGAAACTTGGGATAGACAGGAAGACGCTTTATAATAAATTATCCGAGTTTGGATTGCTAACAAAAGAGTAATAATTCCACACTTTAAGTCCAATATATCTACACATAAAAATTCAAAAATGTTAAGTTGATTTCCGAAAGGAAAAACGGAAATAAATTTACACATAAACCTCAAAAAAGGCGCAATATTCTACATTTTTATGTGAAAAATAGCATACCGATATGCAATTACAATAATTCTTTGGTATACTTATTGCAGTTATTGTTGTAATTTCTGTTTGAAAATTTGAAATTGAGAATTAAAATATTTTGTCTTACTCCTGAGATTTGTGCATTGATTCAAAAAGTACTTACAAAGTATGATTATGAGTACAAATGTGTGAATACGATAAACGAGTTTTTAAAGAAATCGGAAGAAGAGATAATAGATGAATGCGAAAATTCAGCGGACATTGTAATTCTGGATCAGGAACTGGACAAAGAATTCAAATTAAAACTTATTAAGAGGTTTGAGAAAATTGAGTTTATATGTTTACCCTCGCTTGATGAAAGTGATACTATTGAAGAAAAGCCGGTAAACGTCAGACAGATATCAGAGCCATTCAAACTGAGTGAGTTTGAAGAGGTATTACTAAATATTATTAAAAATAAATCAGAGACAGATGTCAAAAAGTAAAATAACGGCATTGGTATTGGTGCTGTTTCTATTCGTGATGGTTGCGGGTGTTGTTATTTTTAAAACAGGGATAATAAAAGCAAAAGGTTCGGATGATTGTCTTGCATGCCATGAAGATAAGACGCTAACGATGGATGTTAACGGAAAAAAGAAATCACTGTTTGTTGATGGAGCAAGGTTTAAAAAGTCAACGCATAGCGGGTCAGAGTGCGTTGATTGTCACGACGGATACAATCCGGATGAAATACCTCATAATCCAAAGAAAGTAAAAATCAGTTGTCTTACATGTCATGATAAGGTAAAGAGTCTTGAGAACAGTGTGCACAAGAATAATGATTGTTCGGGATGCCACAATGCGCATTATCAGCAGCCTGCCAAAGAAATGAAAGCGAATCAGACAACAGAATGTCTGAGCTGCCACACCAATAAAAACGTAAAAGATTATACAACAAGTACACACTCAAAAAAGAACGTTGGTTGTGATGCATGCCACAAGAGCGGACACGACGTAAAGAAAATAAGTAAAACTGAGGTCAGTCAGATATGCGGAACTTGTCATGGTTCACATCAGAAGGATTTTAATAACAGCATTCACCAGACAGTAACAAAGAACGGGAATAAAAATGCTCCAACTTGTATTGATTGTCACGGTTCACACAAAATAGTAGGCAGCAAGTTATCAATAGAATCACAATCCTGTTTAAAGTGTCACCTTGATGAAAAGTTATTCCCGGGTGAGGAAAGAGGTTCTGCAAAATTTGTAGCCAAGTATAAAACGAGTATTCACTCTTCAATTCAGAAAGACGGTAAACAGGC
>CAIUQV010000314.1 GCA_903901375.1 uncultured Ignavibacteriota bacterium | reverse complement strand
TCACAATAAAACCCCATATCACAGGCAGAAGTCTGTTAATACTAACGTTTTTTTCCATTCAGTTTATTTTGATATTTATCATAAATTTCATTCGCAAAGTTTATACTTCCGGGTATAAGATAAAACGGCAAAAGTATTCCAATCATAGACCCTGTTAATGCTCTTGATATAAATGTGTTTTTAAGTATATCCAGAACGTCAAACGCTGCATCCAGGAATAAAAACAATGCGAATGCCAGTAAAATCCATATCGAAGGAAGCTTCCTGTTCTCAAGCCCTTTTAAGAACGGATACAGAATCACTCCTGCCAGAAAACCCGTGTACACAGAGGCACACCTCGAACACACTGCCATCTTATTCCCGAATATAAAGAACGACCTGTCGTCTATCTGATGACAGGTGGAAGCAAAAAACACGTAACCGTATCCCGCTGCCTTTTCCCAGATGCCGCCCATAGATTCAAACGCAGGAATCAGGTATGTGCTCAGAGTCCAGAGAAATGTTACAGAAAGAAATATTACGTATATTTTTAAATTAAACTTCAAGTTTTAGAACAAATTTCGTATATATGAGTATAATAATAAAGCCTAAATCAGAAGGGATATACAATTTTAACGATTTTTTAAATAAAATTCAACTTTATTGTTTGTTTATTGAAAAATTTTATATACTTTTGCATATTGACACATAGTAGTTCTTTAACATTTTACTAACTTAATCTTTAATGACATGAAAATTCAAATCACAGCCAGGCATTTTAAAGCTAAGGGTTCAACCCAGGATTACATTAACGAGAAACTTGAAAACTTAAGCAAGTACAACGAAACCATTATCCATGCTGATGTTATACTGTCATTCGATAAACCGCCATCGGATACGAAATACTGTGAAATCTTACTAAAGTTAAAGGATAAAACCCTCACTGCCAAAGAAGGCGCAGGTGAACTGGACAGGGCAATAGACGGAGCAGTCGAGAAAATAGAAAAACAGCTTTACAAGGTTAAAGATAAACAAAAGACAATTAAAAAAGTAAATTTAAAATAATTAATATTGGCAGATAGTTTAAGCGATATAAAACATATTAAAAAAGACCACATCACTGTTAATTTCTTCTACGAACAGTGTAAGGACAGATTCAGACTTACAAAGGTTACAAAGAAAGAAATCGGCAGCGACAGATGCGTCACGGATAAAGACCTGCACAGACCCGGTCTTGCTCTCGCAGGATACGTGGAACTGTTCACTTTCTCCAGAATTCAGGTATTCGGTAATACCGAAAACAGATATCTGTCTAAACTCAGCAATGAGGAACGCCATACGACTTTAAAGCGTTACATTTCTTTCAACGTGCCTTGCATTATTTTCACGCACGATAACGTTCCGACTGAGGAATTCCTCAGCCTGGCAGAAGAAAAGGATATTCCTGTATTCGTTACTCCGCACCATACAACACGGCTTGTATCACTGCTGAGCGACTTTCTGGACGACCAGTTCTCCGAACAGGCAGTTATTCACTCGTCATTCGTTGACGTGTACGGAGTGGGTCTTCTGTTCTGCGGAAGGTCCGGTATTGGAAAAAGTGAAATAGCTCTCGACCTCGTCGAACGCGGTCACAGGCTCGTTGCAGACGATATTGTTATCGTTTCAAAGAAAGCTGAAAACGTGCTGATGGGTTCGGGGACTTCCCTCGTTAAACATTTTATGGAAATACGCGGACTCGGAATCATCGACATCAAAAGAATTTTCGGTATCAGGGCTATCAGATACC
>CAIUQV010000313.1 GCA_903901375.1 uncultured Ignavibacteriota bacterium | reverse complement strand
CTTTGACCAGATTGATAAATGTATTGACGGAGTTTTTTCCGCCTTCGACTTCGATTTCGACGTCTCCGTTGTGGAGGTTTTTGACGTATCCGAAGAGGGTGTACTGATTTGCGAGGCTGCGGCAGAAGTAACGGAATCCGACTCCCTGGACTATTCCTTTAACTGTGATTTTAGTTTTAATCATAATATAGAAATTGGATGTTATTAATTGAATTTACGCAAAACATAATTATTTTACATGTTATATTGTAGTGCATATTTTCTAAAACCGTTGAAACGGTTTTTAATTTGCTGCTATTCAAATTCCCACGGATAAATCCGTGGGCTTTATTAAAGAACTTAATACAATTTCATAACTTCAATGAATAATACCTTTGTTAAGTCTTTTCTTTATTTCAGAATAGAACTCTGAGAAGAGAAGTCCGCATAGGATAATGGCGGCGCCTAAAATCTGACCGGCGGTAAGGACTTCGGATATTAAGAAGTATGCAAAGATAACTGCGAAGACCTGTTCCATATTGTATATGAGTCCTGCTCTGACGGGAGTGGTGTATTTCTGAAACCTCATAGCGAGGAAAAGGGCGATGAAGGTGGAGAAGATACCGTTGAATACGACGGAGAAGAGGAGAAAGTTGTTGTAAACGAACCTTAAGTCGTTCATCCAGAAGTGTTCGACAAAAATCATAGAAAGAAAACTGAGCACTGTCATAGCGAGGTACTGGCCGTAAATCAGAGGCATAGTGTCGCTGATGTGCGAATACTTATCGAGATATACTATATGGTATGCGAATGCGACGGAGCATATCATAGTGATAAAATCGCCGAAGTTCAGGCTTGAGTTTCTAATATCAGAGAGGATGTAGATACCGCAGATAACGATTGCAATACCGATGATGTTTTCGAAGCGTGGTTTTATTTTCAGGACTGCAATCTGAATGATGGGAATGAGAATAAGGTATGTGCCGGTGATGAAAGCTGAGTTTGCGGAAGATGTGTACGATAGACCGACTGTCTGAGTAAGGAAGCCGATGAAGAGGAATATGCCGAGGATGACACCTCTTTTAACGTCTACTCTTTTGTATGATTTAATCTGCTTTCTGTAGAAGGCGTAGAAGATTAAAATAGTTACGAAGAACCTGAAGAAGATGAAAGCATTCGGAGACATATAATTCAGGGCAAGCTTAACGGACGGAAAACTGAATCCCCAGACAAGAGAGCAGGAAAGGAGAATGAACTCGGATTTAAAAGCAGTAGGGGATGCCGTGAAATAATATCTTAATTTCTTAAAATAATTCAATTTTAAAGAATGCCTGAAATCTTAGATTTATAAATAATAGCAAATGCTGAGAGAAACCAGAATAATATGTTGATGATTAGAGAAATATCTTTTGTTACAATCTGTTCGGGACTTTCGCCGAGGTTCTTTTTATGCAATAAATACAGGTACCTGAACATTCCGTAGATAACGAAGGGTGTGGTGTAGATAAGGTTTTCTGTATGGAATGTGTTAACGGTTTTATCTGAAACGGTATAAAGAGCGTAGCAGATGATTGTACCGGTGACGGCGACGGTGTTTATCTGGTCTGTGAAAGTGATGTCGTAATGCCCGAGGACTTTTCTCTGGTTTTCGACATTATCGTTATCGGGTGCAGAGAGTTCGGCGCGTCTTTTGGAAATAGCAAGGAATAATGAGAGGAACATAGCAGTAAGAATCATCCAGCTTGAAATTGGAACTTCGATAGCTGCGGCACCGCCTTCAACACGGAGCATAAACCCGAGTGATATGATAAAAACATCGAGTATAACGACGTGCTTGAATTTTAAAGTGTAAAGAATATTCAGGACGAGATAGACTGATACTACAATGGTGAAGACATAATTAAGCTTGATGAGAATGAGAACTGCCAGTGCTGCGATGATAACTGCGAAAATGGAAGCTTCTTTAATGCTGACTTCACCTGAGGCAATAGGTCTGAATCTTTTCTTCCTGTGTGCCCTGTCTGCTTCTCTGTCAACAATATCGTTGATGATGTATACAACGCTGGACGTGAAAGAGAATGCGATGAATGCGAGAATATTCTTAAACATCAGACCGGTATTGAGAAATTGTCCTGCGAACAGGATAGGAGCGAAGACGAAGAAATTCTTCATCCACTGCTTGGGTCTTGCTAATGATATTAGTTTAAGAATTTTCATATGAATTAAGCAATATAAATAAGATAACAATTTAATTGTATGTAAAAAAATTACTATTGGGGAAGTGAATATTCTGAGGGGTGAGAGCAGGAAGAGGAAAGAGAAAAGCAAAATAGTGACAGGTAGGAGAGCAAATATCATTGACTATTTTAAAAAATAACGATATTTTTGTTAATGATTCGAAGATAGCTCAATGGTGGAGCATTCGGCTGTTAACCGAAGGGTTGGGGGTTCGAGTCCCCCTCTTCGAGCAAAACCTCGCTGTAAATGCGAGGTTTTTTCATTTTAAATAACATATTAGCATTTGGATAGTTTATTTCAAAATACCGAAGACGAACATCCCCTGACCGTATCAGAACTTTCTGCATTTATCAAACAGACATTAGAAACTCAATTAAGGGACATATATGTAGTTGGAGAAATATCCGGCTACAGAAGAGCTCAGCCATCCGGTCATTCATACTTTACGATAAAAGATGATAAGTCACAGATTTCCTGCAATCTATGGAGCTTCAGGCATTCGTACGTGCGGTTTCCTTTGCAGGACGGGAAGAAGGTGCTGATAAGAGGCAGGATAACGGTTTATGAGCCGCGGGGTACGTATGCGATTGAAGTGAACTCTATAACGGAGATAGGTATTGGTGAACTGCAGGCAGCATTTGAGAAGCTGAAAGAAAAGCTAAGGAAGGAAGGTTTGTTTGATGAAGAGAATAAAAAGGGTATTCCTGAATTTCCTGAGAATGTAGCAATAATTACTTCTGAGACAGGGGCGGTGATAGAAGACTTTATCAAAGTTTCAAAGAAGAGATTTCCGCATTACAATTTATATTTATTTCCATCACTTGTGCAGGGCAAAGGTTCGGTGGAAAGTGTCTGCAGGGCTATACGAAGAGCAAATGAATACAAAGTGAGGTTTGATGTGATTGTGGTTGCGAGGGGCGGTGGTTCTATAGAGGATTTATGGACGTTTAATGAAGAGGCAGTAGCGAGGGCTGTGTTTGAATCCGAGATACCTGTGGTGAGTGCAATAGGTCACGAAGTTGACTACACGATATGTGATTTTGTTGCAGACCTGAGGGCTCCGACGCCATCTGCAGCTGCGGAAATGATATTGCCTGACAGGCGTGAACTGATAGAAAATCTGAACAGCAGTGAAGAAGAGCTTGAATCGGCAGTAGCGGACAGAATAGAATACTTCAAGGAGCAGCTTGACAGGATACAGAACAATTATTCATTCAACAGGCCGAAGGATATACTGAATGAGATGAAGATGAAGATTGATGACATAAGCGATGACCTGCTGAAAATTATGACCGGGAAGCTGGAGTATTATGTAAATGATTTAAAAGAAAAACATAGTAATCTTGTAAGCATGAGTGAAAGCAGGATAGCTTTTATACGGAATGATTTAAACTACAAGGAAAAGTTTTTGAAAAGTCTAAGTCCTGACAATACACTGAAGAGAGGATTTTCGTACGTAAAGAAAGAGGGCGGCATAGTTTCGAAAAAGGCAGGACTGAAGAAAAATGACAGAATAAACATAAAGTTTTACGACGGAGAAATCGATGCTGTTGTAGAT
>CAIUQV010000312.1 GCA_903901375.1 uncultured Ignavibacteriota bacterium | reverse complement strand
GGGTCTCATTAAGCTGTTCATTCAAGAATAAATACACTTTTGATGAAGTGCATGATGTGGTAACGATACTTGAAAGCAGAATTTATCTTCATATAAAGGAATTATATCCCAATTTAAGCAATGTGATAATACACGCAGAACCATCAAACAATATACAGAATGAAAATTAAAGCAGGTGTAATAGGATGCGGGCATCTTGGTAAGTTACACATAAAGAATGTAAAAGAAATTGAAGAAGAAAATAAGGATGTGAGCCTAGCAGGTATTTATGATGTAAATACTGAGGAAGCTGCCACACTGGCAGATAAGTACGGAATTAAAGCATACAGCACACTGGAAGAAATGCTAAATGAAGTGAATGCTGTATTAGTTGTTACACCTACCACAACTCACTATTCTATTGCAAAGGAAACGTTAAAAAGGAATATACATACTTTCATAGAAAAACCAGTTACAGAAACACTGCAAGAAGCAGAAGAACTTGAGTCGCTGAAAAAAGAAGGAACGATAGTTCAGGTTGGGCATATAGAGAGGTTTAATCCTGCGATATTAGCGATTGAGAAATATAACATTACTCCCCTTTTTATTGAAACGCACAGACTTGCACAATTTAATCCGCGAGGAACGGATGTTTCAGTTATAAAAGATTTAATGATACACGACATAGATATTATTTTAAATCTGGTTAAGTCGAAGGTAAAATCTATAGAAGCCAACGGAGTCGGAGTGCTGACGGATACGATTGACATTGCGAATACAAGGCTGAATTTTGAGAATGGTTGTGTAGCAAATATAACAGCATCAAGGATTTCGCTGAATAAAATGAGAAAGATGAGAATATTCCAGAAGAATGCTTACATTTCAATAGACTTTCTAAACAATACATCGGAAGTCTTCAGGTTGTCCGAGGATTCTGACACAAATATATTTTCAATGCCGGTGAATAATAACGGAAAAGATTACAAAATTGTTTATGAAAAGCCGACAACTGACATAAAGAATGCGATGAAATATGAAGAAGACTTATTCTTTAAAAGCATCTTAAAAGGTGAAGAGCCTGAGGTGACACTGCACGACGGGAAAGAAGCAATAGAAATAGCTAATAAAATAATAGAGAAAATAGAAACAAACAGGAGTTTATAATAATAGTGGTAAAGAATTTTACAGAAGCAGAATTCTGCACAGGCATAATAAAAGAGTTATCAGATTTTTCCAAGAAATCAAAGACAGATGCTTATATCGTTGGTGGATACGTAAGAGATTATCTTTTGGGTATAAGCAGTGAAGGAATAGATATAGATGTAATGGTGATTGGCGACGCAGTAAAGTTTGCAGAGAAATTTGCAAAGAAGAAGAAAACTGCTTTAACTGCGATATACAAGAATTTCGGAACAGCGTTGCTAAATCTGGAAGACGTGAAGCTCGAATTTGCATCTTCGAGAGTAGAGAGTTATGACAGGAACTCAAGAAAGCCGAAAGTAGAATTCGGTACACTGGAAGAAGATTTATCGAGAAGGGATTTCACAATAAATGCACTTGCAGTTTCTCTATTGAATCCGACAGAAGTAACAGACAACTACAATGGATTAGATGATTTGAAGCATAAGATGATACGCACACCTTTAGAGCCAGACAAAACATTTTACGATGATCCATTAAGGATAATGAGGGCATTCAGGTTTGCTTCGAAACTACAATTTGCAATAGACCACGTAACACTGAGTTCAATATCAGTTAACTGCCGCAGACTTCAAGAGGACGAAGTAGTTTCTCAGGAAAGAATATCGAATGAATTTCTGCAGATACTTCAATCTAATAAACCATCTATTGCTTTGAATCTGATGTATTTAACGGGTGTACTGGATGTGGTCTTTCCGGAAATAACAAAGATGGCAGGAGTGGAGCAGAGAAAAGACTACCACCATAAAGACGTTTTCAACCATACACTTGAAGTACTTGATAACATAACCGAACTGACTGATAATGTATGGCTGAGGTTTGCAGCATTAGTTCACGATATAGCAAAACCAAAGACAAAGAAGTTTGTTGAAGGAATCGGCTGGACTTTTCACGGACACGAGGAAATTGGTGCACGGATGATGAAGAAAATTTTTGACAGAATGAAATTACCACTTGACAAACTGCCATACGTAGAGAAGCTGATACGATTACATTTAAGGCCTGCAGCGCTCGCAAACCAGGAAGCAACTGATTCAGCAGTGAGAAGGCTTGCAGCTGAAGCTGGAGAAGAGCTTGTTGACCTCTTTAAGCTTTGCAGGGCAGATATAACGTCGAAGAATCTACAAAAAGTGAAGAGATATGCAAATAACTTTGATATGGTGGAGAAGAGGATTATTGAAGTTCAGGAGAAAGATAATTTGAGGAACTTCCAGTCACCAGTGAAAGGTGAAGAGATAATGGAAGTGTGCAAGATTGAACCATCGAAACTTGTTGGAATAATTAAGAAGAAGATAGAAGAAGCGATACTTGACGGTATAATACCAAATGAATACGATGCGGCGCACGAATATCTTTATCTTATAAAGGATGAGGCTATTTTTAATTACACGAGGAAAATAAAAGAGCCCAAGAAGTAAATCGTGGGCTCCTGAAATACATATCTTATAAAAACTTTTTGAACAAAGAGAGAATCCCCTGTTTCCAGGCAATCCTGTGAGTGACACCTGTACCCTGCTGTATGGTATGTTTATTTTCAAGGTACCACTGATAAGAACGGATTAATGCTTCTGCGTTTGAGAACTTTGGATTCCAGCCGAGAACTTTCTGAGCCTTTTCTATAGAGACGAAAGAATCTGTATCTGCAGTGCCATAAATCCATTTGTACAAAGGCGAAAGGTTCAGGATTTCGAAGAAGCGAAGAACCGGTTTGATAAGCCAGGCAGGTGTACCCATAACGCGAGAGCCGGTTTTGGCATAATCACACATAGCACCCACATCTTCCTTAACGGTTTTAAATTCTTTAGCGCCTACATTAAAAGTATCGTTAACTTTTTCTTTAGGCAAAGTTGCTGCAAGGTTTATTGCATCGACGAGGTCATCCACTTCGAACAACTGATAGCGATTGTTACCGTTTCCTATTATCGGAATTTTTACACCTGATTCAACCCAATCATACAGAATCTGGAACACACCAAGGCGAGCAGTACCGATAAAACTTTTAGGCCTCAGGATACAAACAGTAAGACCTTTCTTTCTGTACTCTTCGCATATTTCTTCAGCCATTATTTTGGATTTACCGTAAGGACCAACACCTACGCGGGCATTAGTTTCGTAGAGAGGGTGTTCTTTTGGGACACCATAAACTGAAGTGGAAGAAATGAATATTAATCTATCGACATTATTTTTCAATGAAGCTTCGCATACTTTGCGCATACCTTCAACATTAGTTTCGAAAATATCCTTTTTCTTCCATAAAGGCAAAGCTGCCGCACAGTGAATGACAACTTTAGCGTCCTTTGTTATTTCGTACATCTGGTCCTGGTCACGAACATCACCATAGATAAGGTTGATTTCGGGATTGTAATCTTCTTTTGGGAAATCGGCTATATCGAAGAAGACAGACTCTTTATAGTCTGTAATCTCTTTAATTTTTGTGCCAATATGATAACCAAGAAATCCGGCACCACCAGTAACAACTACTTTCATAATATATTTTTAATAATTAAATTAATTAAAACCCATTTTGATTAATGAGGAATCAGAATCTTTTAAATTGTAAATAACATCAGCCATATCTTCAGGCTTAACCCAGTTTTTAATATCGTCTTCACTTCCCCACTCTCTGTTAGAAGGAGTGTC
>CAIUQV010000311.1 GCA_903901375.1 uncultured Ignavibacteriota bacterium | reverse complement strand
TCCTGTTTCTCTTTTCTTCTCCTCTCCTTTCAAGCCGCCGTCTTTTCAACGGCAGCCTGAAGAAGTTTAATGGAGAATTCACTATTCTACATCTATTTTGCTCTTGTCAACTGACCATCCTGTCTTTAATCCTATCACAAACCATCCGAGCGCTAATGCTCCCAATGCAAATATCGTGTCGCCTATCACTCTTAACCAGCGGAATACGCTGATTGTCGGGTCCTGCATAAATTCTGCCGAACGTGCATACCACATTCCGTGCTGTATGCTTGCTATTGTCTGCATCAGTCCGACAGGTAATACGCTGATTAATACCATCAGTAATAATCCGATGTTTATCGCCCAGAATGCAAATCCTATTACTTTATCTTTCCATACATATTTTACCATCAGTCCTTTTAATACAAATAACATCAGCCCGATTCCAAGCATTCCGTAAACTCCGAAGAGTGCTGTGTGTCCGTGTACTGGCGTTGTGTTAAGTCCCTGCATATAATATAATGCTATCGGCGGGTTTATCAGGAAACCAAATACTCCGGCTCCGATAAAATTCCAGAATGCGACTGATATGAAACAGTATATAGGCCATTTGTATGCTCTTATCCATTCTGTTGATTTGCTTATTTTCAGGTTGTGAAATACTTCGAATCCCATAAACACTAAAGGTACAACTTCCAGCGCACTGAATGTTGCTCCAAGTGCTATTACTGCTGTAGGTGTTCCTGTAAAATACAAATGATGAAACGTTCCGATTATTCCGCCCGATAAAAATATTATAGTCGAAAACAATACTGCGTTCGTTGCTGTCTTTATTTTCAGCAGTCCCATCCTTACAAACAGGAATGCCGATACTACTGTAGCAAATACTTCGAAGAATCCTTCTACCCATAAATGAACTACCCACCAGCGCCAGTACTCTGCAAGTGACAGATGTGTTTGTCTTCCCCACATCAGTCCCGCTCCGTAAAATGCCGCTATTGCTACTGCAGCAATCACAAACATCACAAGTAACTGTTTGTTCTCGCCCGGTTTCTTTAATGCAGGCAGTAATGCTCTCACGAGTAAAAGTAACCATATCAGTAATCCGACGAATAAGAATAACTGCCAGAACCTTCCAAGGTCAACATATTCATATCCCTGATGCCCCAGCCAGAAGTTTTCTATCAGTCCTAACTTTTGCATTATTCCCATCCACTGTCCGATTAATGAACCCACTACTATTATCAGCAATGCTATGAATAAAAAGTTTACACCGAACCTCTGAAACTTTGGCTCGTATCCCGATACTGCGGGTGCTATGTATAAACCTGTCGCAAGCCACGACGTTGCTATCCAGAATATCGCAAGCTGTACGTGCCACGTTCTTGAGACTGAATAGGGGAGTATGGTGCTTAATGATAATCCGTAAAAACCATTTCCCTCAACTCCGAAGTGTGCTGTAATAACTCCCATTATCACCTGCACAACTATCAGCGCACATACAACCCAGAAGTATTTTAATGTCGCCTTCATAGAAGGTGTGGGCTCACTTCCCGATAATGGATCGTTCTGGGGAAGTGTTATTGCGAGTGCGTCCTCGTCTTTGCTCTTTGCGTGATAGAATGCAAGCAGTCCGATTCCGAGTATTAACATCACAACACTAAACCCTGTCCAGAATACAAGCGATGATGCAGGTTTGTTGCCTACCAGATCGTCCGACGGCCAGTTGTTTGTGTATGATATATCGTTACCGGGTCTTTGCGTTACGCACGACCATGCAGTCCAGAAGAAGAAATTATTCATCTTGTCCATTCTGTCATTGTCCTTGATTGTGTTCTCAGGAATGGAATATGCCTCGCGTGTTTTTGAAAGCGACGCATCGTTCATAAATAATCCTTTGTAGTATTTACTAACTTCCATAATCGCATCAGCCCTTATCTGCGAAACCTTCATCTCATCAGTGCCCGCATCGTACGTGTTCGTGCGCAGTTCTTTTTGCAGCCTAACCTGAAGCACTGCCTTGTTCTCATCGGATGCTTTTTCATAATCTGTTTTATAAAGCTCGTTTGACCAGCGGTTCAGTATGTACATTGCCTCTCTGTGCAGCCAGTCTGCTGACCAGTCCGGCGCCTGATATGCTCCGTGTCCCCAGACAGTTCCCACTTCCTGTCCGCCCATCGACTGCCAGACGTTCTGTCCGTCCTTTATATCCTGAGCAGTAAATAGAACTGTACCGTTCACAGTCACTATTTTCCCGGGTATCGGTGGTGCCTTTAAATAAATCTCGTATCCGTAATACCCAAGCACCGCAAAGGATAATACTATCACGCTTATAAATCCAAGCCATAAGTTTTTTGTCTTCATAATATATGATGATGTTTAATTAATAGAGTTGTTTGTAATCTCAGAAATTCTTCTTGATAAATTTTCTGTATGCTATGTATAATGGAGTTATGCTCCAGATTGTCAGTACTGCAAATGATATTACTATTCCTGTTATGCTTCCCGCAGCTTTCTGAAAGTTCGCTCCCGTGTATCCCATCAGTGCTGATATGTCAAGTTTTAACAGTATCAGTACTCTCGATAGGTCAACAGGGTTTAATGTAGTTACGAGTATCATAATCTTCTCCAGCGGGTAATCGTGAAATGCAAAGTACACTAACAGCACTAACCCGTCATACAATACAGAGAAGAAAAGCCAGAGGAATAATGATATTCCTATTCCTTTCACTTTCTCATCTGTTGAAATTGATATCAGTACCGATACTGCACTGAATATCGCCGAAAGGAATATACCCGTCAGTGCAAGATAAATAAGTATTAACGATACTCCGTAAAAGCTTAACGGTATTATTATTCCCGCTAAGTAGGAAACGGATAACGATATCACCAGTCCTGCATATTCGGCGAAGAATATCGTGCTCCTTTTCACAGGCTGCGACAATAGCATCTGTATAAACTCTTTTGAATTATAAAAGTGTATTGAACAGAACAAAATACTTACCAGGGGTACCAGAATAAGTACAACATTCAATACACTTATAATTGTTTTTGTTGAGTCCTTGCTGAAGAACATCAATCCAGCGCTGATGCACATCAGGAACAATGTGTATGTTATCACCCATTTATTCCTGAGTATATCAAGAATAATAAACTTTAATATCTTATTCCCATTCATAACTTTTGAATAATTCAGTAAATTTGTTTAGTATTCCTTCCGCACCGTTTGTGCTGCCGCTTTCGTTTACCCTGTTCACACGCACTTCTCCGTCAAGCAGGAAGATTATCCTGTCCGAAAGCTCTTCCACTTCATTCAGTATGTGTGTTGTTATGATAATCAGTTTCCCTTTGTCTTTCTCTTTCCTGATTTTAATTTTCATGTACTCTGCCGAAAGAGGGTCAAGTCCTGCCGTTGGTTCATCGAGTATCAGTATATCGCTGTCAAACATAAATGTCAGTGCACTGCTCACTTTTTGTTTCATTCCCTGCGAAAGTGAAGATACTTTCTTCTCAGTGAACTTTTCTATTTCGTAGTAGTCGTATAGTTCAAAATCTACCGCCGCCTTTTCTCCCCTGATTTCTTTTATTATCTGAATCACATCTTTCACCCTGATGTTCTCAGGGAAAAAAGCTGTCTGGGGCATATATCCTATTTTGTGTCTGTATTCAAAATTGTTCTTAATTGTCTTTCCGTCAACTTTTATATCGCCGTTATCAGGAATTACAAGCCCGAGTATGCACTTCAGTAATGTTGTCTTGCCCGAGCCGTTTGGACCCATAACAGTTACTATCTGTCCCTTCTCTATGTTCAGGTTTACTGATTTAAGTATGTGAAACTTACCGTATGTCTTGTTTATGTTTTCTATGCTTATCATATCCGTGGATTGTTTGGTTTCATTACAGGATGATTGTCTATTAGTGTTTCAGGAATGAACACAGGCATTATTTTCTCTGTTAAATCAATCAGGTCAACAAGAAAACTCCTTACTAAAACAACAGCTTCTGGCGTCTGCTCTACAAGTGTTGAGAATAAACTCACCGGTCGGTAAGACACGTCTCCTGTATTGTCGTTGTTTAAATCGTAACCCCTGTATTTGTCCCAGTAGTTTGAATCGAATATGTTTGAATTAACTGAACTGTTTGTGGATACATCAAAAGTGTTGCTGTTGAAATCGTTTCCCGTTATCGTATCATCAGTGCTGTTTCCGAGCATCTTCATCGCCCACCCGTTTTCTGTAAAGACGTTTTTCTTTATTAATATTTCAGTTGAACCTTCTGAATATATTCCTGTTGTGTTCTTAGTAAACCTGTTATTAGTAATTCTGCTTTTGCTTATGTCTTTTAATAAAAGCCCGTACGCACTCGCTCCCCAGTTGTTCTCAAATGTGTTATCTTTCATCTCTACTCTTTTTGTGTACATCACTGCTACGCCCGCACCGTTTTCCCTGAATGTGTTCTTTATGTATGAATTTCCCTCCGAGAACATAAAGTGCAGTCCGTAGCGCAGGTTCTTCTCGCTTAAGTTGTTCAGTATCCTGCTGTTCGTTACAAACTCAAAGTATATTCCGTCCCTGTGTCCCGAAACAGTATTGTTCTCAACTTCTGTCCTGCTGCATTTCCAGAGATGTATTCCGTTTCCGGAGTATGACTCTGATTCCGAATGACTTGTTATTGTATTGCCCGTTACACTGCAATCGTCGCTGTTCGAAAGATACACTGCAAAAAAGCAGTTATCCAGTCTGTTGTTTCTTACTGTAACGTTCTTCGTTTTCTCAACTCGTATTCCCGCATTATCAACCATGAAGCTCACAGGTATATTCTTTATCTGCAATCCTTCTATCGTAACGTTTGCCGACCTGACTGTTATCCCTGCTCCCTGATTCGATGCATCAATCACAGGGTAATCAATACCCGTAAGAGTTATTGATTTATCTATCACTATATCGAAGCAGGTGTAAGTACCCGCTTCAATAATAATATGGTCTCCGTCTTTTGAGTATTCTACTGCTTTCTTAATATCAGTAAACTTTCTGCTGCTGCCAACATATATATCCTCCGCCTTTGCTGAACAAGATATTAAAAACAGTACAATGTATACTATTGCCCTTTTCACAGCTTTACTGTCTGTTTATAAT
>CAIUQV010000310.1 GCA_903901375.1 uncultured Ignavibacteriota bacterium | reverse complement strand
CTACTAGGTGAATAAAAGGGCAAGATATCAAAATTATTTTTCTTGAATCTTTTTTTACTAAATCTAAAGCAGCTGCTAAAGCGGTAATTGTTTTTCCGGTTCCTGTAGCCATTTCATATAAACCGATGCAAATATTATCGAACCAAGCTTTTATTGCTTCGTGTTGATAAGGTCTAAGGGTAAACGGATTAACTAATTCCTTATTATAAGTATAAGACTCGTTGTAGTCTGAAACAACACCAATTGCTTTTGTATATGCTTTCTTATATTTATTCTTTGATTTTATGCTTAAAGATGATTTATCGATTAAATCATTTTCTTCGTCCAAAAGCTCTTTTATGTTTATATTGTTAAAATTTTCATTAAAATAAGTTTTCACTCGATCAATTGGGATTTGTTTTATATTATTATTATTTCCGTCCCAGATAGTATTAAACTGTTCACTATATAGTTTTATCCTTGTTGTTTCACTAATTTCGTTGTTCCATGATACATGGCATGTAATGCTCTCTAAATTATGTCTTAGGGCACTTTTAGAAAAGTTTGCAGAACCACTAAATGCTACAGAGTTATTGTTGTTATCTTTAAAAATGCCAAATTTTTGATGGACAATCCCCCCCCTTTCACCTTGAGGCATATAAGCTTTTATCTCAAGTCTTTTAGTTGAAATAAGCCATGAAAGGCACTTAAAAAAATGTTGATCATATGAAGATAATACAGAGGTTAAATTTTTCAACGTATTTATCAGATTATTTTCAATCAGTTCTTCTGGAGATTTAACTAAACCATTTTGAATAGCTAGCTTATCTTCTTCACTTAGTGAATCATTGATAATAAATCTCATAGTTCCACCTTTATGAATGAAAATTGCAAACCCCATTGCAAGAGTTCTGAATCCACTTGAATTGAAAAAACCTAATCCCAAATCAAAAGTAGAACTATTCATTAATGCATGTAAGAAAAAATCCTCTGGTTCAATATCACCCGAAGAATATACATAATCAAATTTAACTTCTGATAGCATTATAAGAGTTATTCTTTTCTAAAATATCTATTAAAAAATCTGTTGATGTAAAGTTTTGATGCTTATTATATAAATTATACAGTAATTCAATACCATCATCAACATGCATTTTTATGTATTTGGGAATATTTGGATCTGCTTTATAAATATTGTAATGCTGGGAAACTAATGCAATATAATAGTTTACATATTTCCCAAACAAAATGTTCTTACTATATTCTTTACCTCTGGAGTCTTTTATATTAGATATATCTAATTTTCTTTCTTGTGAAATAGAATAAGAATATGCAATTCTTGCTATAACATTTTCTGCTCCTAAGTTAAATTTTCTTGTAAGCTCAGTAATCTTTAGTTTATTTGCTTCGGTTGTTTTAATACTAGAAAACATCTGCTGCTATCTCCTTATGAGTCTTAAAAAGTAATTTTGGATCAATATTTGTAAAACTAGATTCAATATCTGATTTATTTGTAATTAAGTATGCATTCTCAACGTTATCATTCATATATTCGTATTCCTTTTCGGTAAGCTCTTTTTCGAGCAATGGGCAAATTACAACTTGTTCGGAAATATTGGGGTAAAAATTTCGAATGACATTTTTTGAATGTTTGATATCAAATTTCTGTAATGGACTATCTATAAATACCGGAAATTTAATATTTGATTCTTCTACTAGGGCTTTTAAAACAGCTGTTGCATATAATTGCTGTTCTCCTTTTGATAATTCGTTTTTGTTAATCAGCTTTCCGAAATGATTATATAAATTAATGTCGACTAAATCATTATTTATATCAACTGAAACTTTTGAAATAAAATCCTTTTTGTGCATGAGAACTTTTAAACTTGATAAAATTTTTGCTTCCAAAAGTCCTTTTTTCTCTTTCTTAAACTTTAATAAAAACTTATCCAATTTAGAAATTATTTCTTCCGAAGTTTCATCTTTTATTATGTTGTCGGAATCAAGTGTTATAAATTTATTAAGTTCGCTAATTTGCTTTTGCTTTATTGAAGCTTCTTTTTCAAGTGTCTCGTTTTTTGATAATAAAGTTATTATTTGATTATCAATTTCAGAAATCTCTTTTTCTAATGATTCTTTTTCTGTTCTATATGATGATATTAAAAGGTCGTCTTCTTTCTTCTCTGCATCAGATAATTTCCTACTGATTTTTCGCATATCTATCTGATTTTGTTTGTAATCGTAACTAATATGATTAAATTGTTCTTTAAAAAATCCTTTTACTGCATTTAAAATGGATAAAAACTCGTTTTGTTCATCTTTTGAAAATGAATGAAGTTGAGCAATCTT
>CAIUQV010000309.1 GCA_903901375.1 uncultured Ignavibacteriota bacterium | reverse complement strand
TATTTTAAATTTATATTTCTCAAATTATTATCTTTTATCAACATACAGTTTTTAACACATTAAATAAATTTGCAGTCCTTATATTAAACTCACAAATCTTGTACATTTATTCAAAAAAAGATTAAACCCGAAAGCATATAATAGAGCTTCTGGAATTTCTCCAAAAGCTCTATTGGGCTATTACGTTATCCTACATAAGGATAAGGTTTCTATCTCTTTAATTGAATTATTTATTGATTCCAATAATTACTTTATTAAAACCATTTTCCTTACTTGCGAAAAATCCCCCGCTGTTATTTTATAGAAATAAATTCCGCTGAAGAGTGAAGTTCCATCAAATGATACTTCGTATGAACCCGCATCCATTTTCTCGCTGATTAATGTCTGCACTTCCCGTCCGAGAACATCAAATACTACAAATTTTACTAAGACTGACTTTGCCAGACTGAATTTGATACTTGTTGTCGGATTGAATGGATTCGGAAAATTCTGATCAAGCGAATATACTCCCGGTAATGAGTGATTGTTGTTTCCGGTCTCTGTTATAGGGTTTCCAAGGCTTTGAAGCATAAAGTCACCTCTGCCGCTTCCGCCTGTATACTGTGCTTGCAGTAATACAGGCATTAAAATTGTTATCGCTAAAATTATTATTATCTTTTTCATAAACTTATATTATTTAGATTTAATAAACTTAAATTGTTAATTGTATTAAGGTGCTGTCCTAACGCCGCGTCCGCCGTTATCCATACCCCATGTATTTGAATAATTTGCTGCCATTATTCTGTCAGAGACCTGTATGTCATTCGTGTATCTCCATGCTCCTCCGCGGAAACCTGTGCCTTTTGCCGTACCCGGGTCAGGCCAGAATAATACGTTATGTCTTCCGAAATATGCACCCACTGCTGAATCAAGTAAACCATCTCCGTTCCTGCCCGTAAAAGTCCTACCTATTGAATCTACTGAAATTGCCCGCTCTGAAAGGTTTCCGCTCAATTCCATAATTCCATAAAACGATGCTCCTGATGAAAGTCTTCCTGTATTAAGAATGTTTGCAGCAAATATTCCGACACGCACCGGACCTGCTATTCCACCACCTGTGTTCAAATCATATATTGTAGTATACCAGGCACAGTTTCCTCCGGGATAACCTGTTATCACAGTTGAACCACCGGTTAGCTTTACTGTAGGAAGGTCAGAGAAATAAAAATGTGTTGCGTCGATAACTTTAGTGACTATTGTTCCCGGAATAAATGTTCCTGTACCTGAAGTTACACCTACAGTCATTCCCGGCATAAGTCCGGTAGTACTGCTTACGGTTACCGGAGGATAAGCACAGATTGTAGCTCCAGCAAGAACTGTGGAAGGATAGTCTGTCATTTTAAAATGTGTTGCATCTGTAATTGAAGCTATAAATGAATGCGTAACAAAAGCTCCCGTACCTGCAACTACTTTTACATACATTCCGGCTGTCAGACCGACAGTAGTGTTTACTGTGACATCCATATATAAAGAAGAAGCCGTAGGTGCTGATGTATAAACAGCAGAATCCGATGATGTTGCTCCGGCACCCGATACGTAATTTGAGCCTGCATAACCTGTAGCAATACCTTCATTTGTTGTACCAGCATTATTTAATGTGTATAACCTTCCTATTACACCATAATTTCCGCTTGCAGCATAAGGAGTGCCCCATGCACATTCAAACGGTATAGGATAAGCTGTTCCTCTGCATGATTTCTCAAATTCCAGTTCTGTCATAGGACGCAAACCGCTCCAGTCAAGATATGCCGATAAATCATCCCAGGCCATAAAATTTGCAGGAACACAAGGTGTCGTAGTGCTAAAAATACCGTTCGATAATGTTATATTATACCTTGCCGTTCCAACCATTCCCTGATAATGAACTGTAGCATAACCAAAAATAATTGTATTTAAGAAATCACAATATTCCTGCTGACTTATTTCATATTTCATGCAGTAATAAGCATTGTAACCTTTAGGATATTTTGTTGGAATAGGTCCTTTTCTGTCGCCGCTGTTTCCTCCACCCGCTGCATAATATAATTTTCCTGTTGAGGCTCCAACACTTATTGAATCTTCGCTGGTTACCTGATAAGGATTTGTAACTGTGGGATATTTATAAAATGGTGCTATTTCCTGATATTCCGAACCTCCTGTACCGCCGCTGCCTAAATAAAAACTTCCGAATGGCACATATACCATCTCTACTGCAAATACACGAAAATCTACAATCGCGTTATCTGGTACACCGTTCGAACCGTAATTCCATTTTAACTGTACACCTGTCTTTGTGAATGTACCCGTACCGTCTGCATCGCGGTATATGAACACACCCATACCAGGATTTGCAGTTGAATTGTAAGCAGTGTCGGTTCTTAATAAACCTGTCGTAATTGAACTGCCCGTTGGATTAACATGACCCGTGTTGCTAAGCCACGCGTGACGCCACATACCGGTGCCAACTCTGTATTTCACAAATATCCACGCCGCATCCCAGTTGAAAGGTGATGCAGAAGTGCGCCAGGAATTTTCCCAGCTAATGTCAAACTTTACCATTATAGAATGTTCTGCCGCATTCTTTCCCGTTAGACTGAAATTGCTTAATGAAATGTTGTTTGCGTATATTCCTGTTGCAAACATTGAAATGAAGACAATGATAATTGCCCTTAATAATTTGTTTGTTTCCATAGTTAATAAATTTATATTATATAATTTAATTTTGTGATACTGCGTTTTTTAAAATATTGAAGTGTTCTCTTTTGTACTCTTCAATCGAAATCGATTTATTCCAGTAAACTTCAAACAGTGTTTTTTGTGATAAACTAAACACCGGATGATGTACTATCATAGTCGTCAATTGAGGATTAAATGTTACGTTATCTATTAAGGAAAATATTGAAATACTCTCGTCAATAATTACAAGTTTCACTGGCAAAGCTTCTATTATTCTTGCTTCTTCTCCAATTCTTTCAAAATGCTCAATTATATTAAGCAGGTTTTCCTTGTAATCCATAGATTCTGTAGGACTGCATTCGTATATACTCTTAACTATAACCTTGTTTTTACATACATTTTCAAGCTCACCTATATTACCGCTAAGGCTCTTGCTGTTTACATATGGTGGTTTGCTGAAAAACAAAATCTCAGATTTCGCATTCGCCTGTAAAGTTAAAAATCTGTCCGATGCCTGTCCTCTGTCACTCACTACTTCAATATAATCCAAAGGATTCTTTGCATTTTTCTCCTGACTGTAAAGACTAAGTAAATTCTGTTCGATTTCTTCCTTAAATAATGCTTTCTTTCTGTTTATATCATCCTGATACACTGAAAATATATTCTGGAAGGCAATTTTGGGCTCAATACATCTGAAAAGTTTGACCCCGTTAAGATAATTCTCAGTGCACATCTTTTTCTTAACAAGATTCTGAAGTACTTCGTATATCTTATTAAGTGATACTGAAGTGATTTTTGAAATCTCTCCCGCTGTTAATGCACTGTTCTTTAATAAAGCTATGTAAACTTCTGCTTCTCTGCCTGTTATCCCTAATGGCTGAAGCTTGGCAATTAAATCATTCAAATTCATTGCAAATCCTTTTTAATTGATTACCTTTTTATAGTTGTTTCCCCTTTAGCAAGGGTTGTACTTCTTGTCCAAAGGTTTAACCTCCATATAAGAGGTAATACTGTTTAAGTAAAATTACTTATATCGATGTGTAATTACAAATTACAATATTCATTTTACCACCATTTTAT
>CAIUQV010000308.1 GCA_903901375.1 uncultured Ignavibacteriota bacterium | reverse complement strand
TCACCGAGCGCTGTACCTCAAACCCGTAATTATTAATCTCGCTTTCAGTTGTCCATCTCAGCTTCACATTCCTTGTATTTAAGCTCGAAGCAAAAGAAGCAAGTTTCACAGGAAGTGGTCCCTCTGTGCCGCCGGTAAAATCACTGAATCCGATAGATTTTCCCGAGCCAGAAAAAGAAGTTAATATTGTACTGCCTGTAAAAGTATGAGCAGATGTATTTATTGTTCCCTGAATAATTGTCCAGTCTGGGTCATCAAATTTTCCAAACCCAAGACCCGCTTCATTTGTACCCACATAATCAGTTGCATCCCAAGAGAACGAAACTTTATAACCGTATGACGACATTCCAGTTTGAGTAAAAGACCAGTATCTTGAAATAAAATCTAAGCCGGTACCATGGTTATGTTTTTCCGCATCCATTTTACAAGTAATATACGAATTTGCAGCAGCGCCCGATACTAAAGAAATAGTTGCGGGAGTATACTTTAATTGCTGCGAATTTTTCCCACCTCCTACAGGAAACAAATAATCTTTGTTTGTAGATGATAATAGTTTTAATGAACCAAGATTTGAACCATCATCAAGAACAATCATATTTGAAGCTTGAGGATTGGATACAGAAAGCGAACTTATAGTAAGTGTATTTGCACCAGTAAAGATTCTTCCTCCGTTCAAAGTTAAAGTACCTGTAATCTCTATATTACCGCTTAATGTAATATCAGCAAAATTACTAACGTTTAATGCATTATATGTTCCGGAAGACAAAGCAGTTGAACTTGTTATGTTCAGAATATTTGAAGTGTTTGATGTACCTGTTGTCAGATATGTCTCACCCCCTGCTCCATTATTATATTCAAAAATAGCTACCTGATACTGAGTATTTGCTTTCAAATTAGATATATCAACGCTTGTACCTGTTCCGTTATAAACGCAATAATAACTTGATGAACCTATTTGAGTGCCTGATGGAGATCCGTTATTCCAGTCCGCGCTTGCAGTATATGTTGTATAATTTGATGGAGCAGTGCTTCCCGCTGTTCCCTCTTTAACAAAAGCTACTCTCTTGTCCCCGGAACCGTTAGTCCAGTTTATTGTCATTCCCGTGGCACTCAAACCTGAAAATGTAATACCCGATGCCTGCGTTACGGGTGCTGTTTTTAATGTTGTAACAGTAATTACTTCCGAATTTGAACTGGTACTTGAAGTACTATATGTTCTGACACGGTAATAGTATGTAGTATTTTCACTTAGTCCCGTAACCCCCTGAGATGTTGAATTTACTGTAAGATTATTGTATCCTGTCACATAACTTTCAGATCCGTATGTGTGTGAACCGATATTATTCACAACATCAATATCATACATATCCCATTCAGTTGTTAATGTTGTAAAAGCAGTAGGACCTGTACCTGTTGGATTTACTGTTACTCCATGAGTAATATTGCTCTTTCTTCTCAGTGTTTTATCTACAGTTGTATAACCACCATCCCCCGTCCATGCCGATCCCGGATCATTTCCAATTCTTCCAAATATATCAACATATGAACTAGTAGAAATTTTATACAGTGCTATGGCATCATCACCATTAAAATTTGTAGCAGCATTATCTGTCGCAGTTACACCATTAGGCAAAGTTAATGTAGAACCGGAGTTTTTATATACAATTGTTTGCCCATTTGCAAGAGTACCAGATAGTATTACGTCGTTTGATGTCGATGTAGAACCATTTGCATATAATTGTAGTTTATAATCAGCTAAATTTACTGATGAACCCGTACCATTATATATCTCAATATATTTATTATTAGATGAACCCTCAACATATTCTGATATAAATAAATCTGTAGCATTAACAGCTGTAGAGAAAGTACTATAATGGGAAACATCTAATCTATAACTTGTTGCCCCTGTTACGGCCCCCCAGTTAGCAGTAAAACCACTTTCAGTTAGTCCATTAGTACTTAATGAACCGGGTGCTCCCAGATTATTAGTTGTAAAACTTTTTTCTGTTCCGTAAGCTGTTCCAAGACTGTTTGTCGCATAAACTCTTAAATAATACAATGTATTAGGAGATAAATCTGTCATATTTCCGGTAATTGATCCTGTACCGCTTCCTTCCTGTGTCTTTGTTGATAAAGAAATAGTAGGACCTGAAGATGTGCTCCATACTATACCTTTTTGAGTAACCGATGCTCCTCCGTCTGCCGAAACATTACCTCCCCAAGTTGCAGTTGTTGAACCTGTTGTTGTAATAGCACTATTTGTAGTTACCGTTGGAGTTGTTTCTACAATTGCAGTAATAGTAAGATTATTGCTTGTCAAATTGTTTCCGGATGTTAGTTCGGCAGCAGCTATTGTAATATTAAAGTTTGTAACATCTGCATCGAAATCCGTACCATTAAATGCTAAAGTAAGAACGGCTGTTGTAGAATTACTATAATTAACTGAATTTATGCTTAAACCGTTCGGAGCATTATTCAATGTAAAATTGAAACTTGATAATGATCCGTCTGCAAATGTTTCATTAGTTAAACCCAAAGACACACTCGCCCCGTTTAAATTTGTTTCTGTAAGAGCAGGATTAGCAGAAATTGTCAGACTAGGAGAAAGTGATGAATTAGTAGTCTGATTGTTTGGATTATTTGTAGCTGTAGTCGTTAAGAAATTTGAAGTCGAACCAGATCCATTATATTCAAATACTTGCACATAATAAGCTGTACTTGCTAAAAGATTTGATAATGTCACAGTTGTACCTGTACCATTATAAACGCAATAATAACCTGAAGTTCCAAGTTGTGTGCCTTTTGAATTCCAGTTAGCACTTGCTGTGTACGTAATACCATTTGTTGGATTTGTAATTGTACCTGAACCTTCCTTTACAAATACCGCTCTGCTTGTTCCGTTTCCGTTTGTCCAATCAATTTTCATTCCTGATGATGATACGCCACTAAATGTTATATTTGATGCTTGTGTTGTTGGAGCAAATGTATTTGAATACTCAAAATCATCAATATACATCCATGCTGCATTACTTGTACTGCTTTCAGCAAAGAATCCAAATCCACTTAGATTTGTTCCAGCAGCAAGTGTACCGGCCGTTGCCGCACCTGTCACAGTCCTGGTCCCATCAACCCACAGATCCCATGTTTTTGTAGCTAATGTGTAACTATTACCACCTCTGCTATAAGTTACAGAACCGCTATCATTATTTGCATATATCTCAACAACCTGATCAGCATCTTTTGAGAACCCTGAACTTGTTATCGTAGTATTACTTGCGTTAATTCTCCGAACAACACTTGAGAGAGAACCTGATGCATAAGTAATAGTTAGAGAGGTTAAAGAATTATTATATTCAGATGAGTATCCATTGTTATCAGTTACTAATGTATTAATACCTAAACTAATATTTAAAGCACCATTACCTGTACTTGAATTTCTAAATTTAAACTTTAGATATGCAACGGTACTTGGTGAAGTCCAATCATAAACTCCGAATTTATTAGTTGAAGATGTAACTGATGCATTTATTTGTAATTCGGAATTAGTTCCTAAAGTAGTACCTGGATTCGCTAAAACAAAACCACTACCTTGATTTCCGGATGAAGCTGCTCTAATCCTGTAAGTTCCACCATTTCCAGGAGTAGAAGTGAAAAAAGTTGTAGACGAACCACTGGCTGTATTAAAAGATCCAATTCCAGTTCCGAAATTGTACATCCACTGCCCCCAGCCTAAATTGGCAAAGAAAACCAAAAATGCTAAGGATAATAAAATTTGTTTAATAGTTTTCATGAGGATTGAAAGTTATAATAATAATTAATTCTATATTTAATTGCATTGAATAACTTTATGCCTTTTATGATATAACTGAATAGAGAGAATAATTTCACAGTTAAATGATATTCCGATAACATTTTTTTGCAAACAGATAATAGAATAGCGGAAGCTTTTCCGGTGAAACGCAGCCCGGGACAAAGCCAGGATAGAACATTGGATGATGAACCCTTAACAAGGATAGCCTTGTATAATTTTCCCAATAGATAAAAGTTTAACCCTTAAATAAAACGAACCCTTAAAATTATTAAACCCGGTATAAGCAGTTTGATTTCGAGCATCTTTTAACGTGACCGCTTGCGCATTGTGGTCAGATTAATAAGATTACCCTTTCGTATTTAAAACCATATATCTTTAAATGATAAGCTTACAAGAAATATTTCAGATGAATTAAACTTATCGTTTTGCAAATTGCTAAGAATGGATTGGAAATTCACGCTTTATTATGCAAGCGATAGTATTATGATACCAAGGCTTAATAATAAATATAAATTACCTGTTTTTAAGAAAGGGTGTGTGAAATATTTATGATAGTATACACTTTCAAAGTCAATAATAAAAAAGGCGGACCGGGTAAAGTCCGCCCCAATTGTAACATGCAATTAAGTAAAGGGAAACAATGAATAGTTCATTGTTTGGAGTAAAACATGAAAAAGCAAATTACAAAATTTGCGACAATCAAATTTTGTAACGTGTAAAAATCGGAATATTATACCCTCTTTCCAATGAATAATCTTCTAATGACAAATAAAAGATACAAGTAACATATTTTTTATGTAAATGAAATGGGATTACAGGAGGTTTTAATTCAGGACAATAATTTCTAATTGTACATGCTTAATTATCTGTCTATGTTCGCACGGATTATTTTCAATAGCGATTCAATTGTAAAAGGTTTTTCCAGGTATCCATTGGCACCAAGTTCGATTCCTTTTTTCTGGTCGAACCTGTCAACGAGTGCAGTTAGAAATATAAACGGAATATTTCTTGTAAGTTCATTTGATTTAATTTTCAGAAACATTTCTGTTCCATCCATTACCGGCATCATTACGTCACAAATTATTATATCCGGTAAATTGCTGATTGCCTTTTCATAGCCTTCTTTTCCGTCTGTGGATGATATTGCGTCAAAGCCCTCAAGCGTTAGTACTTCAACGATGTTATCCCTCAAACTCGCTTCATCATCAACTAAAAGAACTTTTTTCATCTTCTTGTTTACTGTTTTATAAATTTGTTTACAGGCAGATGTACTTTAAACGTTGTACCTTTTCCGGTTATGCTTGAAAACGTTATATCACCTCCCTGATTGATAAGAGATTCTTTTATAATATTCAGACCCAAGCCATTCCCCTGAAAATTCTTTGCGTTTGCAGCTCTGTAAAATGCATCGAATATGTGTTTCCTGTCTTCTTCCGGAATTCCGATACCATTGTCTTCCACAGAAATTATCACTTCTTCATTTTCCTTTCTAAGAGTGATTATTATGTGAGGATTTTCAGGTGTATATTTAATTGCGTTCGAAATCAGGTTATCAAGAATCTGATTCATAAGACGCAGGTCTATTATTGCAGTGAGAGATTTATACTTTGAGCTAAACTGTATTTTATTTTTCAATGACTCGTTTACATTAAAGCTGTCTATTGAACTTTTGCAGAAATCTACTAAATCAATCTCTTCAGGTTTAAATTCAATCTTACCTTCCTGAATTTTTGAAACCTGCAGAACATTGTCAACTATATCAGTAAGAAATAACACTCTCTCCTTGATAGTCTTAAGCTTGGATTCAATAAGTGTTTTTTCATATTTTTCCCAATAAGAAATTAATACATCGCTAATCAGCAATATTGAAGCAAGAGGTGTTCGGAATTCATGGGAAGCGGTAGAAACAAACCTTGATTTTAAATCATTAAGTTCCTTTTCTTTTTCAAGGTTGCTCAGCAGTTGCTCTTCGAATTTCTTTCTGTTTGTAATATCCGCCTGTGTACCTATAATCCTTAAAGGATTGTTTGCCTTATCCCTGTTCAGGATTTTCCCGCGCACCAGCACCCATTTGTAAGCACCGTCTTTGCAAAGAACACGATGCTCGTTAACATAAAGTGCATTCTCACCTCTAAAATATTTTTCGATGCTTTGTATGTTTTTCTCCCTGTCATCCGGATGTATAAGATTTTCAACGTCATTAAAGTTCTGTATTAATTCATCGGAATCGTAACCAAGCATTCTTTTCCATTGCGGCGATACGTATATTATGTTGCTTTCTACATCCCAGTCCCATACACCGTCTCCGGAGCCTTCCAGGGCAAACTGCCAGCGCTCTTCGCTCTCTCTCAAAGCATTTTCCATTTCCTTTTTTTCGGTAATGTCAAATTTGATAGCGATGAAGTTTGTTATGTTCCCATAGGCATCAAAAACAGGCGTAATAGTATTGTCTTCATAGTAAACCGTACCATCTTTTCTTTTGTTTATAAATTCATTCCGCCAGACCTGCCCGTGCAGAATAGAATCCCAGAGCTCTTTATAGAAATGATCATTATGCATTCCCGATTTCAGCAGTCTTGTGTCTTTACCGATTGCTTCATTCGGAGAATAACCCGTTAATTTTGTAAACGCAGAATTTGTCCACTGAATAATACCTTCAACACTTGTTATAACAACCGCAACCGACAAAGCTTCGAATGCTTCACTCTGAAGTTTTAATGCTTCCTCAATTTTCTTCCTGCCCGTAATATCTCTCACAATTGCCCAAGAACCCTCACTTTCGCCTTTGTCATTTTTCAGTATAAAAGCACGGAGTTCAATGTTGCATATAGAACCATCTTTTCTTATGTATTCTTTTTCGTAAACATCTGTATAGCCTCTTTTGTATAACTGAGTGTCAAGAATTGCCTGTTCTGCTTTATGCCATTTTTCCGGTGTTATTTTCTCATAACTAATATTCTGAAGGTCATCGAAATTGTATCCCGTAATTTTCAGGTATGTATCGTTGCACTTCAAGATGTTTCCTTTCAGGTCAACCTGAACATATCCGTCCATTAAGCTTTCGTGCAGTCTGCGGTAATTTTTTTCGGATTCCAGCAAAGCTTTCTCTGCTATTTTTCTCTGAGTTATTTCCCTTACAATCGAAAGAGCTTCATCGTCCGAGATCGAAATCACACGGCATTCAAAATACTTCATCTCATTATTCATAAGCAATTCGTATTCAAACGATGCCTGTTCCGACGATTCAAAAGATTTTACAAGCGCCTCCATAGACTGCTTTGCTATTTCAGGTGGTAATGTTTCGGAAATCTTTTTTCCTATAAAGAACTCAGGCGGAACATAGTATGGCGAATCTTCTTTGTGGTATGAATCAATGTAAGTCCCGTCTTTTTTCAGTCGAAACATCAGGTCGGGAACTGCTCTTACTATTGCGCGATTCTCTGCCTCACTGATTTTTAAAGCTTCTTCTGCCTGTTTGCGTTCTGTTATATCATGTATAATAGAGAAAAGCAGTATCTCTCCGGTTATTTCCACGGGAGATGAATGAACCTCCACATACCGAATATCTCCTGAGGCAAGTTTATGGGGAAACACAAAGT
>CAIUQV010000307.1 GCA_903901375.1 uncultured Ignavibacteriota bacterium | reverse complement strand
TGTGCTGTTCATAATTAATAGTCGAAAAACTATCTTTATCATATACATTTCACAAAAAGTGCAATTATAATTAGTTTTCAGGTATCAGAAATAATGTGACCTGTTTAAGACTAATCAGAGGCCAATCAGAGACCAAGGAGAGACCAAGATAAGGCCAATTAGGACGGTAAAACAAAAGATAGTATCTATCCTATGTTTCAAAATTTTGTCTTCGGGAGATTTTATTTGAATTTAATTTCATACTTATAAGTTGTAATTTATTGTATGAAAACATTGTATCTTTTTAACACACTCACACGAAACAAAGAAGAGTTTATTCCAATTGAAGCAGGCAAAGCAGGGATGTATTGCTGCGGTCCTACTGTATACAATTTTGCACATATAGGAAATCTCAGGGCATATTTTTTCGAGGACATACTGAAGCGGGTTTTGTTATTCAATGGTTTTGAAGTGAACCATATAATGAATATAACAGACGTAGGGCATCTGGTCTCTGATGATGATGAAGGCGAAGATAAGATGGAGAAAGGTTCGGCGCGTGAAGGCAAGACAGTTTGGGAAATTGCGGAGTTTTACGCCGAAGCTTTTAAGAAAGATATTGCACTTCTTAATGTGCTTCCGCCTTCGGTTTACTGCAAGGCAACTGATTTTATAAAAGAGCAGATTGAAATGGTTGAGTGTCTTGATAAGAAAGGATATACGTATAAAACAAACGATGGAATTTATTACGATACGAGCAAGTTTCCCGAGTACGGCAGGATGGCATTGCTGGATGTAGAGGGACTTGAAGAAGGCAGAAGGATTGCTTTTTCAGATGAGAAGAAAAGCAAGACGGACTTTGCACTCTGGAAGTTTTCTCCAAAAGACCAGAAGCGCCAGATGGAATGGGAATCGCCTTATGGTACAGGTTTCCCCGGCTGGCACATAGAATGTTCTGCGATGAGCATTAAGTTTCTCGGTAAGCATTTTGATATACATTGCGGCGGTGTTGACCACATTCCTATACATCATACAAACGAAATAGCACAGGCAGAAGCCTGTACGGGCGAAAAGTTTGTTAACTACTGGCTTCACGGTGAGTTCCTGATAGAAGAGAAAGGGAAGATGTCGAAGTCGGCAGGGGAATTTCTGCGCCTGCAAACACTTATAGATAAAGGTTATTCGCCGCTTGATTACAGGTACTTTCTGCTGATGACACATTACAGGAAGAAAATCAGATTCTCTTTTGATAATCTTGATGCTGCAAGAAACGGTTTTAATAATCTGAAGAGCAAGATAAAAGAGGTGAAATCTGATTTAAAAGAATTATACGATGTTTCTGAAAGTGATAATGTGTTTAGGTACAGAGAAAAATTTTATGAGGGTATTAATGATGATTTGAATGTATCGGAAGGACTTGCATTAACCTGGGAAGTACTAAAGGACGAATCTCTGTCAGCAGAAGAAAAGATATTTCTTGTTAACGACTTCAATAAAATACTTGGACTTGACCTTGATAAAATAGAAGCTGACAATATACCCGAAGAGATTATTGTTCTGGCAAACAAACGTAAAGAGGCAAAAGCAAACAAAGACTTTAAATTATCGGATGATATACGTCAGCAGATAAAGGCTCTGGGGTACGAGCTGCTAGATAAAAAAGGCGGTGAATTTGACATTAAGAAAATCTGATGGCAAAGGCTATAACTAAATCAAAGAACGACGGCAGCAGGTACAGAGTAGGTTTTAATAAGTTAAAGAAGGACATATCAAAAGAACTTCCGTCCGTTATGATGTTATTCCTATCGGAAAAAGTGCTGATGGATGAGTTTCTTTCGTTTACATCTAATGCTTTTATAGGAAAAGATTTTAATCCCAAGGTGAATCTACAGACATTCTTTGCAGATGAAACCTCTATTGACGAAGTGATTAATGAATGTTCGAATATGAGTTTTCTTTCAGAGAAAAAAATTATTCTTTATAAGCTGGTTAAGAAAACAGGTGTTCGCGGAATTAACAAGGAGGCGAAGGAAGGATTTATAAATTATGCCAAGAATCCAAATCCGGATAATATACTGATATTGCTAAACAGTGAAAAGACTTACACATTCTCAAACTTTGAAGATTTTGAAAACACAGGAATAAAGATTTATACAGTTTCTACAGATTCAGAAGAGGATATAGCTGACTGGTGCAGGGACAGACTTAAGGGGTACGAAATAGACCACGAAACACTTCTTCATTTGCTTCAGTTTGTAAATCCTTCTTACGATGAGATTTCATCGGAAATTGAGAAGCTCAAAACATTCTGTATTGATACAAAGAAAGTAACACTTGATGACGTTAATTTATGTGTAGGTATGACAAAGGATTTCAGTGAGAATAACCTGTTTGAGGCGATATTAAAGAGAAACTTTGAAAAAGCAATAGGAATTTACGACAATATGAGCTCGAAGACAACTTCCTCGTCGATGGAAGTGGAACTGAAATTTGTAGCTTATATGAATAATCTTTTCATTGGTCTGCATAAAATGCACGACCCCGCATTGAGTAATATGGCGGAAGGATGGCCGCTTTATAATGAGTTGAAACTATGGAAAGATGGAGCAAAAATGTACAGACTTTATAAGAATTACATAAAAGATTTGAATATACTTAAAATTAAAAAAGCATTTGATTATATTTACGAAACAGATAAAACACTAAAATTTACTGAGAAAGATAAGCGATTGGTAATTAATAACTTAATTCATAATCTTGTTAACCTTTAGGAATTTGTGGAACAAAATATCATAATATTAAGTAAAACAATTAATATTGCCTGAATACAGAAAATATACAGATGAAGAACTGATATTGATGTTTCAGAGCGACGATGTAGATGCTTTTAACGAAATCGTGTTCAGGTATAAAAATAAAGTTGTGAACTTTTTGTACAGATATACGGGCGATCGTGATGAGGCAGAAGACCTGGCGCAGGATACATTCGTAAAAGTATACCGCTCAAAGCACCTGTACAAAGAAATAGCTAAGTTTTCAACCTGGTTTTATACGATAGCAGTTAATACTGCAAAAACTAATGCTAAAAAGAAAAGCAGGATGAGTACAATTTCTATAAGCGATTTTGATCCGGAGAATGAAAAGGATTTTGACCTTAAGGATACGAATTTAACCCCAGAAGATAATGCAAATGCCGGTATTGAAAACTACTACATTCAGCAGGCAATCAATTCACTCGATGAAGATTTCAGGAATATCATAATACTCAGGGATATTCAGGATTTAGACTACGAAGAAATTGTAAAGATTACAGGACTTCCGATGGGTACTGTGAAGTCAAGAATTAACAGAGGAAGGGAAAAACTAAAAAAATTACTAATTGATATTTATCCTTACAAAGAAAGTTGAAAAACGAAGAAGAACATATTGACGTAAGAGAAAAGCTCCTTAAACTACCGAGAGTTAAAGCTCGCGATGGTTTTGAAAATGAGCTGCTCAGAAGAATAAACCTTCTTGATGCAGAGACGCTGAAGTCTCCCGCAACCAAGAACAGCTTCTGGGAATATCTTTTCGGGAAAAGATCACTGGCATGGACAGTACCTGCGATGAGTCTTTCAGTTATAGTAATTGTATTTGTCGGTGTATATTTTGCATTTTTCAATTCAAAAGTGAAGCAAAAGGATGCTTCGGATAAGTCTACTGCCAGTCAGCAGTCAAGTGTCGAATCACTAAAAACATTCACAAGCACACCGGAAAACAAAAGTGCGGAAATTCCCGGCAGGGATATAGCAAATGATCTTGAAATAAGTAAGTCCCCAAAAACAATGACAAAATCGGAAGATAAGGGTTATATGGAAACATATATTGATAACTCTCCAAAGCCGATAGCTCCTTCAAAGACTAATGTCATTGATTCAAAGAAAGAAAACACGGTTTACGAAAAAGCAGATGATGTAGGCAGAACAGGCAAGATTTTAAAACAGGCCGATGAGAAGGATGTTGGAAATATGAATAACGGAGTTCTGAAGGAAGAAAAGAGAAAAGAAGAGCCCGAAATGTCCAAGGATATGGAGAAGAAGATTTCTGCTCCACTGATTAAAGATGCTGATAAACTTAAGAAGGATACAACAGACGGAAAGAAAAAAGATAAGGAAGAAAAGAAAAAAGAGAAAGCTGCCAAGAGTTTGACTAAAGAGGCTCTTGAAGAATTGAAAGAAAAAATCAAAGAAGACCAATAATATGTACATAGCCAGGATTTTAATTACATTAAGGAAGACCATTCTCGATCCTCAGGGTAAAGCTGTTGAGCATTCGCTTAAATCTTTGGGGTATGAAAGTATTAAAGATACGCGAATCGGAAAGTACATTGAACTTAAGATTGAGGAACAAGATGAATCTGCTGCAAAGAAGATAGCAGACGAAGCCTGCAAGAAACTTCTTGCCAATTCAGTTATGGAAGATTATTCATTTGAAATTATAAAGAGCGGGGAATAAATGTCTGTTGCAAAAGTTGGTATAGTTGTATTTCCCGGATCAAACTGTGACCACGATGCTTACTACGTATTCAAAGATGTAATAGGTGCTGATACTAAATTCCTCTGGCATAAAGAAGGTAATATCGGTGACAGAAATATAATAATCTTACCCGGCGGTTTTTCGTACGGAGATTATCTCCGCTGTGGTGCGATTTCAAGGTTCTCAAGTATTATGCAGGATATAATAAGGTTTGCAAACAAGGGCGGAGTAGTAATTGGGATTTGTAATGGGTTTCAAATTTTATGTGAGTCAGGGTTATTACCCGGTGCACTGCTCAGGAATCAGAACCTTAAGTTTCTGTGTAAAACAGTATCCTTGAAAGTAGAGAATAATAAAAGTATTTTTACTTATAAGTACGATATTAAAGAAGATATTGATATTCCGATCGCTCATGGCGAAGGAAATTATTTTTGCAGCGAGGAAACTCTTGCGGAACTGATAGGAAATAATCAGATATTATTCACTTATAATGAAAACCCCAATGGTTCGGTTAATAACATTGCGGGAATTCAAAACATACAAAGAAATGTTATGGGTATGATGCCGCATCCTGAAAGGGCTTCCGATGCAAGAGTGGGAAAGACTGACGGATTTAGGCTTCTGCAGGGAATAGCAGAAAGTGTGATTTAAGTATTCGTACTGTATTTTAAAATTTTAAATTGGAGTTAAAATGTTCGGTTTAGGAACACCAGAAATAATATTAATCGTTGTAGTTGTGCTTGTCTTGTTTGGAGCAAAGAAGATTCCCGAATTAATGCAGGGTATCGGAAAAGGCGTAAAAGAGTTTAAGAAAGCAACAAGTGATATTGAAAAAGATATTACCGAGGCCGGTAAGACTGAAATTAAAGCTGGTCACAAAAACGAGCCTTCTTAAATTGGTAAGTTAAACTCGAACTTCGTACCTTGATTTATTTTACTGTCAGCTTTTATCTGACTATTGTGTAATTCAAGAATGTGCTTTACAATAGATAAACCTAATCCGCTACCACCCATATCGCGGGAACGGGTTTTGTCAACTCTGTAAAACCTTTCAAATATCCTGGGAAGGTCATCTTTTGGTATTCCAATTCCTGTATCTTCAACCATTACCAATATACATTTGTTTCCCGCTTTAGTTCTAATTGTTATACTTCCACCTGCAGGAGTATATTTAGAAGAATTATCAATTAAGTTAATTAACACCTGCTTTATTTTCTCATAATCAGCAAACACTATCGTATCATTTGTTTCATTTATATAAGATAATTTGATCTTCATATTGTTAATAATTCCGCTTAACTCAAGAACTGTTTCACTGATTAAACTGTTAATGGGAAAACAACTTTTGTTCAGTGTCATTCCTGTTTCGAGTTTTGAAATGTTTATAAGATCATCAACAAGTTCTTTTAACCTATTCGATTGCTTTATAGCCTTATTGATGAAATTCATATTAACATCAGTATCATTAATTGCACCATCTGCAAGTGTCTCAAGTGATAACTGAATTGCAAAGATAGGTGTTCGTAATTCATGTGCCACATTACCTAAAAACTCATTTCTGTTAACCTTGAATAACTTTGCCGCATTAAGTTCGGATTGCAGTCTGTTTATTATAATGCGGAAACCTTCAAATGTTTTTAAGAATTCTTTTGAGTTTTTATATTTTTCAGACACAGTGTTTATCTTTTCAATTACAGCATTTACTTTTGCTATTTTCTCCTCATAATTATTAAGAACCTTTTCCTCTTCATTCTGTTTGATTTCATTAGAAATCTCCCAAAAGAAATCCTGTTTATTATTTTTCTGGTAGATACTTCCCTTAATAAAAAGAAAAGAAATTAATATAAACGTGAGAATAACAATGAATATTGCAGGAACTGAAATCTTCAGATATATAAAGATAGTTATCGTTAAAGCTTCCAGAAGAATAATGAGAATAAAGTTCTTATAGACAGATATTACATTTTTAATATACATCAGAATAAATCTAATCGTTAAACCTGTATCCAAGTCCTTTTATTGTTTCAATGTAATCTGCATATTCTCCAAGCTTTTCCCTGACTTTTGCAACATGGACATCAATAGTCCTGTCAACAACATACACGTTTTCACCCCAGATTTGATTCAAAAGTATATTTCTTGAAAGTACTTTTCCTTTGTTAGAAAGAAGAAAATGGAGCAACTGAAATTCTTTCTTAGGAAAGAATACTTCCTCACCATCAATCTTCACAATATGAGCGATAGTATCTATTTCAAGTCTCTTGAAATAGATATGTTCGTCGGTCTTTATTGTTTTTTCATTTTCAGGATATACTCTTCTGATAACAGATTTAACTCTAGCAACAACTTTTCTGGGTGAAATGGGTTTTTGTATGTAATCGTCTGCACCTAATTCAAGACCGATTATTTCATCAATCTCATTTTCTTTAGCAGTTAAAAATAGTATGGGTATTTTTGATGTTGAAGGACTGTTCTTAAGTTTTTTGCATACATCAAAGCCGTTTAATTCCGGCATCATAATGTCAAGCAGTACTAGGTCAGGTTTAAATTCTAAAGCATGTTCAATTGCTTGTTTACCGTTTGAGGCAGTAATTACAGTGAATTCCTTTTCTTTCTCTAAATTATATCTTAACAAATCTACAATATCATTTTCGTTATCAACGACTAAAATCCTATAGTTCGTTTTCATTTTTTAACACAAAAATGAAATTTTTATGTTAAGGAATTGCTAATAAATTGTTAAGAATCTATTTAAAAATAACTTCTTTCCCTGTTTTAGCAGATTTATAAACTGCATCAACTATCTGCATCACTGCGAGAGCTTCTTTTCCGGTAGAAATTGGTGTATGTGTACCTCTTATCGAACCTAAGAAATACTGCATCTCAATTTCGTAACTGTTTTTAAAGCTTGCCTGTGCCTGTTTAATGTTTTTTGGAGTAATGTCGAATATTTGTTTGTTAACCATTTTGTTTATTCTAAGCGGATTAATTGTTGCACTTCCGTTTGTACCGAAAACATTGCAATAAAAGAATTCACCTGCTCTAAGAAAACTCCAGCTAACCTCAATTGTGAGCGATGCTCCATTTTTGAATTTAACAAGCGTGAAATTTGAATCTTCAACTGTTTTAGTGTTGTGCATATAATTAATCGCTGATACACTTTTAACTTCAGGGAAGCCCAGCATCCATAAACCGAGATCAAGCATAGCAATTCCATTGTCGATAAATACTCCACCTCCGGCTTTTTCCATATCTGTAAACCATTTCTGATCAGAGCTTTGCATCTTCAGCCATCCGGTCTTAACGTAAAATATTTCTCCCAGTTCCTTTCCTTTGACAAAATTTCTTTCGAGCATAGAATCGGTTCTGAATCTGTTGTTCATTCCAACCATCAGGATTTTTCTGTTCTTTTCTGCGGCATCGACAATCTTAACTGCTTCGGAATAGTTAATGGCAATAGGCTTTTCCACCAGTACGTGCTTACCTGCGTTGAGACATTTAATGGCCGTTACTGCGTGGTCATCAGTTCTGGTAGCAATTATCACTGCATCAATTTCAGGATTCTCTTCAAGCATAAGGTCTACATCTTTATAACCTTTTGCAATGCTGTATTTCTTGGCTATGTTCTTGACCTTTGAAAACTCTTTATCACAGATTGCACTAATTTCTACATTCTTGTTTCTTCCTAAAATGGGAAGATGCATTACTTGTGAGATTCCTCCAAGACCGACAATTGCTACTTTGGTTTTTTCCATATTTTTGAAGAGTTTATTAAAAATGTCAAGACACCCGAATCACATATTAGTTACTTACGGCTGCTTCCTTCCGGACCTGACCGGGTTGGGCAACATCATATTGTTCGGGGCTTGACAATACAATATAGTTAAGATGATTTAAACATTAAATACAATCCGAATAATCCAAGAACAATATTAACAAGCCACATCCCGAGAAAAGGGCTGACAAGATCTCTGTCGGCAAGTTTTTCTCCGCCAATCAGAGATGCCCAGTAGATTAAAAAGAAAAGGAGAGAAAAACCCGCAGCTATTCCGAAACCACCCCGACGGACCCTGTATCCAAGTGGTGCGCCGATTAAAGCAAATATAAGACATGCAAAAGGAATAGAGTACTTTTTGTAAATTTCTACCTCGTATGAATCAATCTGTTTTTGAATACCGAAGATAGATTGTATCTGATTTTTTGATGCTTCGTTTCTTCCTGATAATTTCTTCAGCATTATATCCAATGAGTCATAAGTGTTGGAGCGTAATCCTTTTTCTCCCGGTCTGTAAACAGTATCTATAAAATTTACCGCAAATACTTTTTTCACTTCCTCTCTTACGGTTTCAATAAATGCATCAGAGATTCTTTTCTTATAAGCATTTAAACTGTCAACAACACCGTTCATTGCCTTTGCAGAAAGTTCTCTGTCGCCTCTTGAAAGTGCGTTATCTGAAGATCTTTGAAACCCGAATCCTGCGGCATCTAGTGTTATTCTATGGTCTTCAAATTTCACAAGTCTGTATCCTGCAACATAGTCTCTTAAGTTAAGCTGATGTATCTCACCGTTCTTAAGGTTCATTACTACACTTTTGAAATCACTCGTAAAACCTATATCACCATGGCTTGCAGTTATAACGTTTCTTACATCGGGATTGGAATAATCATATATGAAAATACCTTCGAGGTTATTACTGTTTTCGAAAGTTTTCTTTACTAATATTCTTGCACCTCCTATGTCATCTGAAAATTTTCCTGCTTCAAGGATAAATGTAGGTTTTGTTCTGGATATATCCTGCAGAAGTATTTTAGCCTGATGATTTGCTTCAGGTAAAACATCATTATTGAAGAGTACCATTAAGTAAGTAATGATAACGGCACAGATTATCACTGGAATCATAAGCTTTTTCAGACTTATGCCACCAGCTTTCATTATAGTTATTTCATTTGCAGCAGAAAGTCCACCGAATGCCATAAGCGTTGCAACAAGGACCGCCATCGGTACTGCAAGCGTCACCATCCAGGCGAGGTTTAAGGCGATAAGCTGTACGATTATCCACAGACTTAAACCTTTTCCGACAAGTTGATCGATTGACTTTATTAAGAACTGAAAAAGGAATAAGAACAACAACGTCATTAATGAAAAGACGAACGGTCCTGCATGTGATTTTAATATGTACTTATATATTATCAATCGATAAAAATAGAAAAATTGTGTTTCAGAAAATATACTATTCAGAAATTTTAACCTAGAGGTATAATATGAGCCAGAGTAAAACAAGGCTTGTTATCGGAACAATCAGCACACCTTTATCTGAAAACTTTATATTCTTAATAGAATCGTAAAAGAAAGGAAACATTGCAGGTACGAATATGTACAGATACCTGTTGAATGTTCCCACTTTCCAGGTAAGCGCCATATATATTACAATACCCATAATCAGAGGTATCAGGACTACCTTGTTTTTCAGCAGCCGTATTTTTGTTATCATATATATAGTGATTATAATAAGCGGCATTCCGAAATAATAAAGTTTCAGCATTAATTGAAATAAGGTTACAGGCGGATTTGCCTGAATGTAAAGTTCCGTTACTACTTTGCCTGTAAGAATGGTAAGCCAGAAATAATAACCGGAAAGAGTAAAAAGTACAAAAATCAAAAATAATCCTAAAATATAACCAATAACCGGCTTGAATGTTATTGTTCTGTAAGAAACTGCAAGTGCAATAATCTGAATGATTATGTAAAATGCTACAATGAATTTAGTATAAAATGTAAGTCCCATTATTAATCCGGAAATAAATGGAAAAAAGAATGAGTTTGTCAGATCTTTTTGTAACAGGAATCCTGCTGCTAAAGTAAGAATAACCATTGTAAGTTGTTCGGCAGATGGATTGATAAATAATATTGCAGCCGGAGTAGTAATTATAGCAAAGAATAAAATATAAAAGTGATTTGTTCTTTCTTTAAAATACTTTAAGAAAATCAGGACAAAGATTGTTAAGTTTAGCAGTATCATTAATAACTGGGCAGAATAACGCCCGAACGGAATTAATTTCATCCATAATCCGATAACAACCGGGGTCAAAGGAGGATGCATATAAGGGCGGTTATTGCTTTTGTTTAAATCCAAACTTGTTTGATTCCATCTGTCACCTGTGAAGTACTTCATATAATCTTTGTAAACATCTTTCGAAAACATTTCTCTTGCTTCATATGGAAAAACATCAGTGCTGTCGGTATCAAACGGGTTTGCTCTTAAATTCCAGGTGGAAATAATATATCCGGGTCCGTATTTTACTACTTCTTCTCCTGCCTGGTAATTGTACAAAGCCACATCAGATCCTTCCCACCTGAGTTCCGGGTCAGTTTGACAACTGAAGCCAATGCATAATAATGCATATCCTGTTACTATAAGTATTAAATTGGGTAATATCTTTTCTTTTTTCCTTAATAAAAAAGCACAGAGCAGTAAAGAAAATCCGGCAATCATAAGTAATAAACCGGGAATATCAATATGAACAGCTGAGAACGAGTTTGTTTTATATACTTTGATTAATTGAAATATTAAAGCAAGGAAGATAAAGATTATATTAAAATGAACCCAGTATTTTTCCAGGTATTTATTCACTAATATTTCCTTTCTTTAAAACAATCAGAAGTCTTGTGGAAAATAACACAGGCATCAAATCACAAAACGAATCAATAAGTTTCATAAAACCGAACATCGAAGCCGGATACAACTGTGGTTTACTGTATCCTCCCGATAACAAATAACTGATTGCAGAATATTTTCTGTAATTAACAATTTCCCAGTTCTTTAAAAGTGAACTATACTTTTTTCGGTTTTGAAATATTCTATAAGCATTTCCCTGTGCCGCATAATATCCGCTATTATCTACGTCATTCCTATCAGTTGCATAAACTGAAATTTGTCTGGTTATGCCTATTGGTTCGTGATGTAGTAAACCATATGTAATAAGACCCATAGCGCTCATACAAGGATCAAAAATTATTAACCTTCCGTTATTGTTAAGCACTCTTCGAAATTCATTAAATGCATCTCCCGGAAACTCAAGATGATGAAACACATCGAACAGTATTAAATTCGAAATAGATTTATTCTCGTAATATAATTTATACGCATTTTCAACCCTGTCGACCCAGGGGTTGTCAAAAATATCTGTGGTAACGCATTCCGGGATTATATCCTTTATCTTTCCAATCCCTGAACCAAGTTCGACAATTTTGCCTTCAACAGAAAAATCAAGATTATTCTTAATCAAATCATAAAACTCATAATATACTTTTTGAAGAAGTTTCTTCTTCTTCCAGTGTTCTGAGTTTAAAAGTATTTCTTTCAGGTGCTGTTCGTTCTTCATCGGATTAAATAAACTTCATTTTCTTGGCTGCAAAAAGGCTCATCTTTATCAGCAGCCATCCGTGTGAAAACCTCTTTATCTGTGTTTCGCCGTATTGTCTGTCTTTATACCTGATAGGCATTTCAACAATTTTCAGGTTCAGTTTTGATGCTCCGAAGAGTAAATCAAAATCACCGAAAGGATCAAAGTCACCAAAGTATTTTCTATTGCTGATAATGTGTTCGTAATCTTTCTTATAAAGAACTTTTGTTCCGCATAGTGTATCTTTAAGGTTTTGTCCAAGAAGAAAAGTGAAAAGAAGACCAAAAAATTTATTTGCTATCAGGTTCAGAAATCTCATTGCCTGTCCTTCCATGGGGTATACAAGTCTGCATCCGTTTATGAATTCACCCTTATTGGATATAAGTGCCTCGTAATATTTCGGCAGATCTTCAGGCGGCATTGTAAGGTCAGCATCAAGAATCATTAGCACGTCACCAGTTGCAGCTGCAAAAGCCTCCCTAACTGCATTGCCTTTGCCCTTTTCACTTTGCTTCATTGCTTTAATAATCTTGTCTTTATATTTTTCCTGAACCCTTAAAATCTCTTCATATGTTCCGTCTTTTGATCCACCTTCAATAAATATAAACTCCTGAAAGGTTCCGAATTCGGGTGTTCTTAATACTGCATTTTCGATGTTTCCTTTTTCATTTCGGGCAGGAACTACAATTGTTACTGAATGTTCTTCTTTCGTCTCTTGACGTTTTCTTACCACCAGCAGATTTACCAGACTCAGGTTTCTTATGAATGGTAGGTTTATTACAAAAGAATTCAGGAATGCACTTAGCAGAGGAATCTTCTTTGGAAACAGAATTTTCCTTTCAGACTTGATGAGTTCAAACCCTTCAAGTGAAAAGATATTTTCTATATCCTTTGCAGAAAGCCAGTTCATCAGTGGCTGTCTCTGTTTAAGACCGATGCGCTCTCCTAATTTTAATACCGGTTCCCACAGGAAACTATAGTTTGAGATTATAATTCTAGTATTATCGTTGGCAACTGATTTAAGAGATTTAAAAACTTTTTGAACATCCTGTACAGAGCTTAGTAAATCAGAAAGCAGTATGTAATCAAAAGTATCGCTTAGTTTAATGTTTTCAGCATCCTGTTTGTAAAATTCCAGATCTTTAAATTTTTCGGAAGCAATTTGCACCATTTTCTCTGAGTAATCGATTCCAACGCCTTTTGAAGGCTTTACCGCATTAAGTAATTCACCTGTTCCGCTTCCTAATTCGAGTATTTTCAGACCTTCGGGGACTAAGAATCTAAAATATTTTTCCAGTAAAGTATTGTAGTATTGGTTTCTTTTCCGCCACTTTGGTCTGGACTCTGCAATAGAATCAAAATAATCTTTCATTGAATCATTGCTCATATATATAAATATTTATCAATCTGCTAAATTATGAAATTATTTAATTTTATTAATCTTAATCATTCAGAAGTTCTAATTAAGACTAAAACCCTTATAAACAGTATAAAAACAACGATACAATCTGTTTTTTTAGCAAATTAATTTCAAGTGAATTATTATACCGTTACTTAAAAGTGTTTCAAGAGATAATTAATTAAATTCGTATTGTTTTTGTGAAAATTATTCGAGTAACTCATTTACTCTTTCAAATTGAAAATACTTTTAAAATTGCATATTTTAAGCATTAATTTGTTTGAAATTTAATAGTTCTATGGCAAAATCCAAGAAACAGAAACAGGTTCAAACCAAGGTTACAATCAATACTGAAATTATTTATGAACCTGATAAAAACATAAAGATTTTAATTTATTCCGGAATAGTTCTGATTAGTTTTTTCCTTTCGTTCATTTGTTTGTTCTCTGCAAATAAAACAAATGGTGGTTTTGGTTTTCCGCTTGATGATCCCTGGATTCATCTTACTTTTGCAAAGAACCTTGTGGATTATCACAGTTTCTCGTATTTCAAGAATGAAATGGCAACCGCTGGTTCTACTTCGCCGATATACACATTGCTGCTTGCAGCCGGATTTCTGGTTACTTCAAACGAAATGATACTCAGCTATATTCTTGGTATTGCATTCCTGATTTTATCGTCGGTATTTTTCTATAAACTGTCTTCCTATGAATTTGAAAAAGAAGGCATTTATGCATTGCTCGTTACGGCAGTATTTCTTGTGGACAAATGGATGAATTTCATTTCCGTCAGCGGAATGGAAACTACCATGTTTATATTTATTCTTATAGCAACAGCTTATTTCTATAGGCAAAAAAAGGTTTTGCCGTTTGCCGTATTTGTATCTTTGATACTCTGGTCACGTCCGGATGGACTTGCCTTTATCGGTGCAATTGCAATTGACATAATGCTACAGACTTATTTTTCGAAATCTAATCCTGATATAAAACTTTTTTCAAAGAATGATTTTGTAAAAATAGGAATAATCGCAACCGTCTTCTTTGTTCTGTATGTACTTATGAATTACACCTTGTCCGGTTCTTTGCTTCCCAATACTTATAATGCGAAACTTACTTATTATGCACCGGAGTTCAGAAGCCGCGCAGATTTTCTGAAAGGTGAAGTCTGGAATTATTTTACCGCAGGTTCTTATGCAATAGTTATGGTTGGATTTTTTGCAGGAACAATTCTTGCTTTGTTTGATTTGTTTAAGAAGAAATACAACAATAGTTTTCTATACGTCATATTCATTTTGGCTTTTATATTTATGTACTGGTATAAACTGCCTTATGCTCACAGGTTTGGAAGGTATATGATGCCAGTGATTCCTTTTCTGGTTATCGTTTCTTCTGTAGGGTTTAAGGAATTCTTTAAATCATTCGGCAAATACATAAACAACCGTACTGTCGCGATATATGGAACAGTATTAATACTCCTTTTAATTATCGTACTTTCATTTAATAATTATCTCGATAACAAATCGGAATACATTAAAGAATGTAAGTACATTAACGACAGGCAAGTGATGGCTGCTAAGTGGATAAAAGATAATACTCAGGAAAATGATATCATTGCAACTCACGATGTGGGTGCAATTGGTTTTTACAGCCAGCGTAAGATTATTGATGTTGCCGGACTTGTAACTCCTGAGCTGATCAACAAAATATCGGATGTTAACTACGTTTCTACAATGAATGAGTATTTAAAGAAGAACGGTGTCACTTATCTTGCTTTCCTGCGCGAATGGTACAGGGTTGTAAATCAGACTCCTTTGTTTACTACACAGGATATTTCTCCGATGGAAATAATGGAAGTTTACAAGTATGATCCAGCGAAGACAAATATTCTTTCAAAGATGTCGAACAGTATAATTATGGAGGTACAAAACCGTTTATCTTCCAGAAATCCTCAACAGATTCAATCAGTACCTCAATTGCTAATCAGATCTTTACAGACAGATCCGAATTCTTCGCTTACATATTTTTATCTCGGTATATCAGGAATGCTTACGAATGATAATAAAGCCGGAGAATCTAATATGCTGAAAGCAATCGAAATATATCCTGAGTTTAAGGATGCTTTGCTGCAACTTGGTATTTTCTACAACAGAACAAACAGAAAGGAAGATGCACGTAAATATCTGGAAAAGTATTTGCTGCTGAATCCAAATGACCAGAAGGTTAAAGACCAGCTTAAAGAAATAAACGAAGCTTTGCAGAACGGGCAGAAGTAAATGAATTCGGGAGGAATAAAAGAAATTCTTGAAAAGATTGCAAGGCTTTTAAAGTCTGCCATTGTTGTGGTTATTACAACATTAAAGAATGTATGGGATTCGGGAGTAATCCAGAAATATACTCGACTATTACTTCATTACCTGAAAGTGTTTATTCTTAAGGTTGTAGAAATATCCAAATTGCTTTTCAGGAAGTCAGTTGTAATTTCAAAAATTCTGATAGCCGGAGTCCGTAATTTTAAATTCACTCTTACTAATGTTTTTCGTATTATAGCTGTTGGAAAAGTTATTGGAATATTGACGTTCCTTTTTCTGTCTTACAAAGTAAACTATCAGCAACCGGAATGGGACGGCGATAAGAAGTTCAGAATTGGTCCTGGTATGGCATTCAATGATATTGCTGATTTACTTGAAAAAAAAGGAGTAATAGCTAATTCATTTTACTTTAAAATAGCCGCAAAGCTTCAGGGAAAAGATGACAGGATAATCTCGCGTACTTACATCCTTAAAACGAGTTATAATAATCTTGAACTTCTAAACGTATTAACAGATCCATCGCTCAATTTTACTGTGAAGTTTACAGTAATAGAAGGAATCCGGATAAAGAAAATAGCAAAACTAGCTTCTGCAAAATTCAATTTCAATGAGGCACAGTTTATTAAGGAATCACAGAATGACTCACTCATTAATCTGCTTGGACTCAGTGGTAAAGTAGATGACCTTGAAGGTTTTTTGTATCCCGATACTTACAATCTTCCTGTTGACATTGCACCCAAAGAACTTGTTGAAGTTCTCTTTAACGAATTTTATAAGAAAGTAATTGCTTCGGATAAATTCGGATTAAAAGATGATCCTAAGAAACTGCTTGAAACGATTACTCTTGCCTCTATTGTTCAGGGAGAAACACAGATAGAATCCGAAATGCCAACAATTGCCGGTGTTTATTTAAACCGGATAGCGAAAAGAATGAAACTCGAAGCTGATCCGACTATACAATATGCTTTACCTGATGGACCAAAGCAAAGACTTCTTAAGTCGGATTTAAAGATTAATTCACCTTACAATACATATATTAATTATGGATTACCACCCGGACCGATTAATAATCCGGGACTTAAAGCAATTGAATCTGTGTTGAATTACGAGAAGCATAATTA
>CAIUQV010000306.1 GCA_903901375.1 uncultured Ignavibacteriota bacterium | reverse complement strand
CTCCTTGTTCATATCGCTGCTTGGAGTATTTGCTACGGGTATTATTCAGCTTATCATCGTCGGTCACCATACTAAGATGATGACCTTTGCCTTTTTCCCGCTTATCCTTTTTATTCTGGAAAAAGTTGCCGATGAGGATGATAAGAACTGGTATCAGGTTTTCTTCTATTTTGCAGTTCTGACAATTTCTTTGTATCTACAGATACACTTTCATCATATTCAGATGCTCTTTTATTCGTTTATGATGATTGGTCTGTACCTTGCTTATCAGTTCGTTTATGCAATTATTAAGAAACTTCAGACTGCTAATCTGATAAAATCTGTCGCAATTTTCCTTGTAGGTCTTGTCATTGCATTTGCCATGGATGCAGATATTATTCTATCTATCAAAGAGTACAATAAGTTCTCAATGCGTGGTGCACCGAGCATTACTTCCGTACAGGACGGAACAGGCAGCACAGATAAACCTCTCAGTTATGATTATGCAACAAATTGGTCTTTCAGTCCGGGCGAAGTTATGACGTTCGTGCTGCCTTATTACTACGGTTTCGGCGGTGTTGAAGTAAAAGGACAGAGAGCAAATTTGTACTGGGGACAGATGCCGTTTACTGATTCACCCGTATATTTTGGAGTCATTGTTCTGCTTCTTGCAATAGTAGGTATGGTTTTTAATTTTAAAAAGAATCCTTTCGTTCAGGCAACTACTTTTATTATCATCTTCTTCCTGTTTCTCTCTTTCGGAAGAACTTTTCCTTTGATTTACGATATATTCTATAACTTTATGCCCTTTTTCAGCAGTTTCAGGGCTCCGGTAATGATTCATTATTATATTGACCTGGCATTCGTAATTCTTGCAGGGTATGGATTGGTATCGGTTATTTCTTTTGTTAAAAACTCATCGGATGAAAACAAGCTTCTGAAAACTTCATACGTTATCGGCGGTATTGCTCTATTAATGTTCTTTATTTCGTTATTTGGTTTTGAATCATCTTACACAAATTCTGTACTTACTGGTCCAATGGCTCAAAAGCTTTCTTCTCAAGGTTATCCGGCTCAGCAGGTTGCTGGTTATTTAAAACAGCAGGTAGCTCCAATAGCATACGAAAACGTTATCTCAGATTTGCGAATGCACGGTTTCCTTATTCTGATAATTTCAGTCCTGATTTATCTGTACGCCAAAAAGAATGTTACAAGGAATCTTTTATTGATATCTGTAATAGTAATTGGTTTGTTTGACCTTTTAAGCGTTAGCGTAAAAACTCTTCACTGGGATGACAAGAAACAAAGAGATGACTCTTTTGCCGAATCCGATTTTTCTAAGTGGATTTTAAATAAAGATCCGGATACATATACGTACAGAGTCGCACAGATGAGCAAAGGCGGCTTAATAACATCTAATGATCTTGCTTATTTCAGACTGCATCAGTTTAACGGTTATCAGGGTGCTAAGTTAAGAATTTATCAGGATGCAGTTGATGTTGCAGGAGGTGAAAATCCTTTCTTGCTGGGGCTTGAAGGAGTGAAATACGTTATATCCGATAAACCTATTCCTGATACCTTGTCATACGTAGAAGCCTACAAAGGTTCAAACATTGTATATCTGAACAGGTATGCTATGCCTAAAGCATTTTTTGTGAATGAGTATAAAGTGGAAACTGGAATTAATATTCTCAACAATATTAAGCTTGGAAATTTTGACCCGCGCAAAACAGCGTTTCTTGAAAAAAAGATTGATGCAAATATTGAGAAATCAGATTCTACTAATACGGCAAAAATTACAAACTTTGGAATACACAATATCGAATACGATGTTAACGCAAGCGGAAATAATTTGCTTGTCTTAAATGAGATTTATTATCCCGCAGGATGGAAAGCTTATGTGGATGGAGCAGAAACTGAAATTCTCAAAACAAATTATCTTCAGAGGTCAATCATAGTTCCTAAAGGCAAACATAAAGTGGAGCTTAAATTCTATCCTGAAACATACTTTATGGGAAAGAAAATCAGTATTGCTGCAAATATTCTAGTTACACTTATTTTAATAGGAGGTATAGCAGGAATATTCATCTCCGGAAAGAAACAGAATACAGTAACTGAAGAAAAAGAAGAATCATAAATATTAATATTATGTTTAAGAAAATCTTAATCGCCAACAGAGGTGAGATTGCAGTCAGGATAATCAACACAGCCCGTGAAATGGGTATTAAAACTGTTGCAGTTTATTCCGACTTCGATAGATATTCTCTTTATACTAAATTAGCCGATGAAGCATACCACATTGGTGAATCTCCGGCTTCTCAAAGTTATTTGCTTGCTGATAAAATAATTGAAGTAGCACGAAAATCTGGAGCAGAAGCTATCCATCCAGGCTACGGTTTTTTATCTGAACGAGCCGTGTTTGCAAGAGCTTGTGCAGCTGCAAATATTAAATTCATCGGTCCTCCTCATACAGCCATAGACGACCTTGGCAGTAAAACTAAAGCCAAACAGCTTGCTATTAAAAATAACATTCCGGTCGTTGAAGGTACAAACTCTGCTGTTCAGGATATTGAAGAAGCTAAATCTATTGCAAAGAAAATTGGCTTTCCTGTAATGATTAAAGCTTCTGCGGGCGGTGGAGGCAAAGGAATGCGAGTAGTAAGACAAGAAGAAGAACTGGAAGCTTCAATACGTATGGCACAGAATGAGGCAAGATCTTCTTTCGGAGATGAGAGTGTATTTATTGAGAAATATGTTGATTCTCCGAAGCATATTGAGTTTCAGGTACTCGTGGATGAACATGGAAATGCCGTTCATCTCGGAGAAAGAGAATGCTCTATGCAAAGAAGACACCAGAAAATTATCGAAGAAACTCCGTGTTCTATTATGGACGATGATTTAAGGTTTAGGATGGGAGAGTGCGCAAAGAAAATAGTCCTTGCAGCTGGTTACACAAACGCAGGTACAGTTGAATTTATGCTCGATAAAGATAAAAATTTCTATTTCCTCGAAGTAAACACACGTTTGCAGGTAGAACATCCTATCACTGAAATGAGAACAGGACTCGACCTTGTTGAACAGCAATTGAGAATTGCATCAGGTGAAAAACTCTCATTTGTTCAGGAGGATATTAAATTCAAAGGGGCAGCTATAGAATGCAGAATATGTGCAGAAGATCCTGACAATAATTTTATGCCTTCGATCGGTAAACTTAAATACATCAGCAGAAATCTCGGTAATGGAATGCGTGAAGATACAGGTATTGAGCAGGGAAATGAAATTTCTATTTATTATGACTCTATGATTACTAAGCTTATTTCTTACGCATCCGACAGAAAATCTGCCATAGCTAAAATGGAAAGAGCGTTAAGAAACTATACAGTAGTTGGTGTAAAAACTAATATCAGTTTTCTATTGAATCTTTTAATATGCCCTGAATATTATGAAGGGAACTATAACACACAGTTTGTGGAAAAGATATTCCTTCCAAGACTTGCAGAAACAAAAGAAACTATAAGCCCCGAACTTGAAAAGGCAATGGCTATAGCTTCTGTTTTGTTTAAAGATAAAAATGAAAGTAGTGTAAAAGTTAAAATAAATAAATCAGGTAACGGAAAAAGTTCTTGGCTAAAAAGAAAGGAGCTGCACTGATGAAAAAGTATATTGTAAATATAAATGGTACTGAAACTCCGGAAGAAATTGAAGTATCCGATAACGAAGTAAAATTTAATGAAAACGATGTCTCGTCCTATGAGTATAAATTCATTACTGACGAATTATTGCAGTTAAGAGTTAATAATGTTAATTACTTGTTTAAGGCTGAACCGGTACATGACACTGATATTAAAAACACCGAATTTATTCTTAAATACGATTCTAAATACTATAAAATGGTATGTAAGAATGAACTGGAATTGCTTACTGAGAAGTTTGCTAAGAGCAGGGGAGGTTCAAAAATTAAAAATGAACTTACTTCTCCGATGCCTGGTGCCATAGTTAAGATTAATGTAAAAGAAGGGGACTCGGTAAAAAAGGGAGATGTATTGGTTGTACTCGAGGCAATGAAAATGGAAAACGAATTAAAAGCTACGGCAGATTGTAAAGTACAGAAAATACTCGTTGAAGAAAAGATGTCAGTTGATAAAAACCACTTATTAATTAAATTCGAAATATAATAAGATAATAATATGCAGCTTGGATTAGCTTTTGCTTCAATATTTGCCGCTGTAATACCGATGTTTACTTATCTGTTAATCATCTGGTGGATGGATAGAAACGAAAGGGACCCTTTCTGGGTTGTGTTTCTTAATTTCTTCTGGGGCGCAACAGGTGCCATTGTTCTTGGGATTATAGGAAGTATAATCTTCCAGATACCTTTATCAATGGGTATTCAGACATTATTCGGAAGTGATTCGGGTAATCTGAATGATTTGTCAGGCGCCATTATAACCGCTCCTCTGGTCGAAGAATTTACAAAAGGAATGTTTGTTGTTATGATTGCTGCGTCAAGAAAATTCGACGGAGTTGTTGATGGTGTTGTATACGGTGGTGCTATTGGACTTGGTTTCGGTATGACTGAAAACTTTTTGTATTTTCTTACCTACGGTACGGAACCTGCATCATGGCTATTTCTCGTTATTATCAGAACTTTATTCTCCGCAGTTATGCATTGTATGTCCACTGCTACACTTGGCGGTTTTATCGGTATGGCTAAGTTTAAGCCTATAGGATATAAGATATTGCTTGTGCCTGCAGGATATTTAATTGCAGTTTTTCTTCATTTTTCATGGAATCTGACTGTAAGTTTTGAATCTACAACATTATTTGGATTCTTGTTTCTTATACTATACTTCTTTGCTTGGATTGCAATATTTCAGATTGCAGTTTATATGGAGGGTAAAACTATTGCCAAAGAACTAAATGAAGAATCAGGCAGCGGTTTAATACCCGCAGAACATATGAATTATCTTCCATTTGTGTCTCGAAGGAATAAATTCGGATGGTGTCCGCAGGGGGGTAAATCAGAAAGAATACGTAAAAGCTGCCGTCACTCTCGCACTAAGAAAATATCAGGTTAAACATCTGAAAGGTAATAAAAGAAATTCTTACCAGCAGGAAATAGAAGCATTAAGATATTCTATTCAGATGATGTTCTACAATGCACACGTTCAATATTATTATAAGAAAGGATAGACAAATCATTTAAGACTATGAACGAACAAATGATTTTGTCTGTCGTAATAGTTACCTGGAATTCAAAAAACGAGACTCTTGCTTGTCTCGATTCGATTTTCGGATCCGATGATTATAAACTTTTAAATGAAAAGCTCGAAATAATTATTATCGATAATAATTCGTCGGACGGAACAGCTAAAGAGGTGTCAGAAAAATATCCTGATGTAGTGCTTATCGAAAACGATGTAAATAAAGGTTATGCTCCTGCGTGCAATCAGGGAATGATTATTGCAAAAGGAACGTATTCTTTGTTACTTGGAAGTGATACGGTTTTGAAAAATAATGCACTTATAGAATGTATAAAATATCTGGACTCAAACGGTCATTGCGGAGCGGTAGGTGCAAAATTATTGTATCCGGATGGTAAAATTCAGGGTAATTGTAAGAAATTTCCAAATTTAAGAAATGCTTTCTGTACATATCTTTCACTTGATAGATTTAATAAAGTGTATGATATGGCTTCATTTGAATATAATAAAACAATAGAGGTTGACCAGATAGCAACTACATTTTTAATGGTAAGAACAGATATCCTTAGGAATATAAAATATTTTGATGAAAATTATAAAATACTTTATAACGATGTTGATTTGTGTAAAAGAATCTGGAACTACGGAAGTTCAATCGTATTTATTCATACTGCAGTAGTTATTCATTATGGAAATTTATCAACAAAGAAAGCTGATTATAGAATAAGGATGCAAATGTACAAAGATATTTACAGATACTACAGAGCAAATTCCGGTATTTTTGCTGTTTCACTTATTCCGGTTCTTGCTCTCAGATTTTTTATGATAATATTATTTAAGTAGATGACATTAGTAGATAAAGTTGTTAAAAATACGTTTTACAATATTATCTCTCAGATAGCAGGATATCTGTTTCCGATTTTTTTAATACCAATTATTATTTCCAAAATTGGACAAACCGAATTCGGTATTTATGCTATCGCTTATGGATTTATTGGCGCTTTCACACTATTTGATTTAGGAGTCTCAACTTCGTTCGTAAAATTTATTTCAGAATATTATTACAAAGATGATTTCGAAGGACTAAACTCCACAATAAATGTCGGAGCTCTGTTTTATTTATGTTTTACTTCTTTATTCTGGTTTCTTGGTTATTTATTCTCGGATTTTATTATTTCATACATTAATATTCCTCCCG
>CAIUQV010000305.1 GCA_903901375.1 uncultured Ignavibacteriota bacterium | reverse complement strand
GTCTGTAACTTTTACCGGATAAAGTTTATAAGTCCTTACGAATGCACTGCCTGTACCCGGAAGACAAACATTACTTACAAATGTTTCGAAATTACCTTCAATATTTACTGAGTATTCATTTTCGTTAACATTATCTTTCTTAATGCTCGGCGAAAAGTTTGAAAGAGATTTATGCGGAGTTGTTGAAGGTGAAACTATCCACGCTCTAAGGAAATCAGGCTTGCCAAGCGCAAACCCCGCTGTTGTAAGCCACTTCGATACACTGAAACCCCAGTCGGTTCTTGAATCGATAACTATTTCGGGACCAAAAGATGAAACATAATAAAAGTCAGGAAACTTCAATGTTGATTTAATTGACTCACCGTTGAAGGTTATTCCGTTTGCGCCGCCGTAAACATTCCACATCACATTCGGCGAAAGTGTAGGTACGCCGTGTATATACTTATCCGTTGTGAAGTAAAAATAGGCATTGCCTGCCTGATTAGGTGTGAGTCTCAGTCCGTTTACAACAACTGAATCAACTGTAACATAGTCTTTCCTGTCTTTAAAAAACCACGCCTCACCCGAGCACTTGTAGGTAAGGGCATCGTAAGTTTCGTCACCGACTCTTTTGCGGTTTTCAACCGTGCGCATAAAGACAAGCACGGCATCATACTTGTAACTGTTGTTTGTGTAATCGTATGCACCAACATCGCTAATCAGATTCACTTTGTTGATAACAAATTCTCTTTCCTGAGCGAAAGAGTTTAAAGTAATACAGCTAATAAGCAAAACAAAAGCTGTTAGTAGTTGTTTTTTCATAGTAATTCCCCTTAGATTTGTTTTGAAATAAAACACGGAAGGACACTTTTTGGTTCAATTGAAAAGACACTTTTATAGGTAGATTTAAAATTAAAAGCCGCACGCTTTGAAGCATGCGGCTTTTGTGTTTTAAACTTTATGAATTTCCATTGAAGCTATCCACCTAATGGTGAGGTAATAAAAGTGCTGCAAGTCCTATTAGTGCCAGTGGAATTAGTATTGCAAGACCTATGTATGGCAGTACTTGTCTTTCAAACCTTTTATTGTCCGATTTTGTAATCGAATAATGTACCGACGTAATGTTTTTGATGTCTATGGTATCAAGAACCGAAGTTTTGTAGAAATATACAAACTTATAACTGCTGTCCATATAGCTTCTAATAAACCTTGAAGTGTAATCGCTGAGGTTAACAGTTTTTTTGTTAATGAGTGTGAGACTGTCTATATTGTCATACTCAACGCCTTTGTTCTCCTTTTCCTTGGCAATGAAAACTTCTGGCGGGTCTGAATAATTTTTTGTGGTAAAACAGCCGGAAGCTGTTAACAGAAATGATAAGATTAAGATGTACGAAAATGTTTTATGAATCATTTTTATTCCCCTCTGATTTTAAAAAAGCCGTACACTTCTCAGCGTACGGCTTTCAGATTTTATGTATTACCAGTCTTTCTTTGCGTAGAGTTCTACCACTTTAAGTATCACGTTGGTAGCTTTTTCCATAGACTCAAGAGGAACGTATTCAAACTTTCCGTGGAAGTTTATTCCGCCTGCGAATATATTCGGGCAGGGGAGTCCCATATAGGAAAGTCTGGAACCGTCCGTACCGCCGCGTATTGGCATAATCTTCGGCTCAATACCTACTTCAATCATCGCCTGTTCAGCAATTTCCACTATGTGGAAAACTTCTTCCACTTTCTCGCGCATATTAAAGTACTGGTCTTTAAGCTCTGCCTTCACAACTTCCTTGCCGTAACGCTTGTTCAGAAAATCGGCACATTCCGCTGCGAATACTTTCTTGCTCTCAAACTTTGCTCGGTCGTGGTCACGGACGATGTATGTTATCGTTGTGTTTTCAACCGAACCACTCATCGAAATCAGATGATAAAAACCATCGTATCCTTCTGTGTACTCAGGACGCATGTTTACAGGCAGCAGTGCATTGTACTCCATCGCAATAAGCATTGAGTTCAGCATCTTATCCTTTGCATAACCCGGATGAACATTTCTGCCCTGCACTGTAACCGTCAGCTTTGCCGCATTAAAGTTTTCAAATTCCAGCTCACCTACGTGACTTCCGTCCATCGTGTATGCGTACTGTGCCCCGAACTTCTTCACGTCAAAGAAATCAACTCCGCGTCCTATTTCCTCATCTGGAGTAAAACCAATCTTAATTTCTCCGTGTTTTATTTCCGGATGGTCTATTAAATACTTCACTGCCGTCATTATTTCAGCAATACCTGCCTTGTCGTCTGCACCAAGCAAAGTCGTTCCGTCAGTTGTGATTATTGTATCGCCAACGTATTCCTTTAAATCAGGAAACAACTCAGGACTTAGCACAAGCTTCAGTTCTTTGTTTATTGTAATGTCACCGCCGTCATAATTTTCCCAGACCTGAGGATTCACGTTTTCCCCTGACATATCAGGACTCGTATCAACGTGTGATATAAATCCGATTACAGGAATCTTCTTATCCGTATTCGCTGGCAGTGTTGCCATCACGTAACCGTGTTCATCAATCTCTGATTTTAAACCAAACTCTTTTAACTCTTTATTTAAAAGATTTAAGAGGTCGTATTGTTTCTTCGTACTTGGAAAGGTCTCTGAATTCTCATCGGACATCGTATCGATTTTAATGTACCTGAAGAACCTTTCCTTTATTTCACTTTTCATCGGGTGTATCTCCTTTTTTAATAAATGTTTTTCTTGAATTTTGATATATCTTTCTTCTCACTTCCGGCTTCCTGCCAAAGTTCAGCACTAAACCGACTTCGAATTTTGTTGACTTCAGATGATTTATTATTTCATATTCCGCCGTTTCGGAAACTTTGTCGCTTCTGTCTATCAGCAGTAATACTTTATCTTCATTCACAAAGTCAATTTTGTATTGCCCTACTTTTATATCTTTGTAAAAAATTTCTATTGGAACTTCTTTCTCGTAAACTAATCCCTGTGTATGCATTTCATAAGCAAGTGCTTCCATATATATGTCCTTGGAATAACCATAACCCAGATGGTTGTATACATCCAAAAAAACCTTAATGATTTTTTCGGTCAGGTCTTTATATAATAGTTCAGCCATAGTTTTAGTATTTGAGATTAATAAAAATTTTTAAATTAATCTTCCTCTGGTTTTCCTCTTAAAGAATCCCAGATAAAGTAAGCACATATTACTGCCAGCATTACCAGTCCAAGTATTTCAGCCGAGTGTGATTCAAACCACGCCTCGTTCACAAAGTTAATGCCTCCGAATTTCATTATCGCACTCACAACTCCCATCAGTGCACCGCCTGCTATAAAGCCCGATGCTATCAGGGTTCCTCTTTCTCTTCTTGCATTGTTTATCTTCTCATCTTTGCTTCTTGTCGATACAAAGTGAGCTATTATTCCGCCAAGTAAAATTGGAGTGTTCAGCTCAAGAGGAATAAACATTCCAAGTGCAAACGCAAGTGCCGGTACACCTATCATCGTTAGTATGAGCGACATAAATGCTCCTGCTGCATAAAGCATCCATGGTGCGGGTTTACCCGACATCATCGGCTCTATAACTGCTGCCATCGCATTCGCCTGTGGTGCAACTAATGCATTCTCACCCTTGAATCCGTATGTCTGGTTTAAAATTATTATCACACCGCCTACTGTTGCTGCGGATAATACCGTTCCGAGAAACTTCCACGATTCCTGCTTGTATGGTGAAGTTCCAAGCC